>JAFGNY010000366.1 GCA_016926765.1 Bacteroidales bacterium
AGGTCTCGAATTTTTCGCCTTCCTCCTCCTTTCCCTTCACCACCTTCGAAGTGATGATACTCTCCCTCTGGAACAGGTGCCGGATCCGTTTCCGTGCATAAGGATCTTCATTGACCCATTCGGCAATGATATCGCAGGCGCCCTGGATCGCTTCGTCAACGTCATTCACTCCTTTTTCGGGGTCAATAAATGCCCTGGCACGTTGTTCTAGATCATTGAAACGTTGTGACAGGATCAGTTTAGCCAATGGTTCCAGTCCCTTTTCCCTGGCGATGCTCGCCCGGGTTTTGCGTTTGGGCTTGTAGGGCAGGTAGATATCCTCCAACTCGGCCATGGAAGCAGCACTCATCACAGCGGCTTCCAGTTCATCGGTCAGCTTTTCCTGGTCGCGCAACGATTTCAGGATCGCTTCCCGGCGAGCATTCAGATCCTTGAGTTGCTGGAGCCGGTCACGAACACGGGTAATCACGGTTTCGTCCATGCTGCCGGTCATCTCTTTCCTGTATCTGGCGATAAAAGGAATGGTAGCTCCGCTTTCCAGAAGCCGGATGGTGCTGTTCACCAGTCCTTCGGCCACGTTCAACTCGGTGGCAATGATGTTCTGAACGGATAGGGTGCTCATCTTACAAGAGTAACAGTTCCTTTATACAACTATTTGTATTTACCAACCCGAGGCCAGGACGTCGATGATGTGAATGGTTTTTAACGGGATATTCTGTTTATCAATATACCCCTGCAGATTCATCAGGCAGGATGAGTCTGTTGAAACGATATATTCAGCCCCGGTTTCCAATGCATGCTTGACCTTCTGCTCCGCCATGGCCGAAGAGATCGCCTCAAATTTCACAGAAAAGGTCCCTCCAAAACCACAGCACACGTCATGGTCTTTCATCTCTCTCATTTCCAATCCTTTCACATTCGAAAGGAGCCTCATCGGTTCATCTTTCAGCCCATATTCCCGAAGGGAAGCGCAGGAGCTATGATAGGTCGCCACGTGGTTGAACGTAGCTCCCACATCCTCGATCTTGAGCACATTGACCACGAAATCGGTGAACTCATAGATATTCTTCCGTAACTGCTTGTACTCGTAATGCAATGCGGAATTATGAAACAGGCGGGGAAAATAATTCCGTATATACCCGATACAGGAAGCCGATGGTCCGACAATCGGACGGTCGTTGGGAAAATCCTTTATGAACTTTTCGCCCATCGCTTTGGCTTCATCCCAGAAGCCACTGTTGAAAGCCATCTGGCCGCAGCAGGTCTGGTTGCCGTTGTAATGCGCCGACACGCCAAGTTTTTCCAGAACCTTCACCATGTTCATGCCGGTTTCAGGATAAATCTGATCAATAAAGCAGGGGATGAACAGGTCGACGAGCATGAGATAGGGATTTACGATTTGACTTCAAAAGTAGTAAAATATTAGGATTCCAGCATTTCGCATGTCGCCACTCGCTTTTCGCATGTTAGATTTTGCATTTCGTATTTTTACTCCTCAAAGATGCTGAATCCCAATTTCTTCATCTCCTCCCAGAAGCCGGGGTAAGATTTGGAAACGACAGAGGGATCTGAAATGCGGATGCCTCCTGTATTCAGTGCAAGCGGTGCAAATGCCATTGCGATCCGGTGATCCTCATAAGTTTCGATGCATGCCGGGGTTTCATCGGGCCGGAAGGGTGGCAGCGGATCTGCAGCAATCGTTTCCACGATGCCGGATGCCGGAGTCAGGATAGTCCGGCCTAATTTCTTCAACTCCTGCGCCAGGGCATTCAGCCGGTCGCTCTCCTTCACGGCGAGGTGTTCAATCCCTGTAAACCGGGCCGGGATGCCAAGCGCGGCATAGGTGACGATCAGTGCCGGAGCAAGATCGGGACAAGGGGACAAGCGGACAAGCGGACGAGCGGACAAGCGGACAGGTGAAGAGTGATCCCGCTCCTCTTGCCTCTTGCCTCGTGCCTCATGACTTCTGATGACGATTCCATCGGCATCGTACGTTGTCTCCACGTCGAGTGGCCGGAAGAGGTCTGCCACGACAGCGTCGCCCTGGAGGCTTTGCTGATACAGTCCGGGAAGCCGGATCTCTGACTCCCCGGCTAAAGCTGCCGCTTCATACCAGAAGGCCGCGGAAGACCAGTCGGCTTCCACCATGTACCGGTGGCCCGGAAGCAGACCTGCATGGTACTTCCCGGGCAGAACACGCAGGATCTCTTTCTCTCTCTCTACTGTTGCGCCAAGCTGCTCCATGATGCGGAGTGTCATCTCCACATAAGGAGACGAGACACGGGTACCCGTTATCCTGAGAGTCAGCCCTCCCGGAAGTTCCGGACCGATCATGAGCAGCGCGGAAATGAACTGGCTGCTGACCGACCCATCCACTGTCACTTCCCCTCCCCTGAGCGCTTTCCCTTCGATCTGCAGTGGAGGATATCCTTCTTCTCCCATGTACCCGATGGAAG
Source organism: Bacteroidales bacterium (assembly GCA_016926765.1). Taxonomy (GTDB): domain Bacteria; phylum Bacteroidota; class Bacteroidia; order Bacteroidales; family FEN-979; genus QYOJ01. The sequence goes on from JAFGNY010000366.1 coordinate 2,457, forward strand.
CCCCGAAGCTCCTGAGCGCCTCCACCAGGATACCGACAGGCCGGTGATGCATCCGGTCACTGCCCGAAAGAATCCATGTGCCGGGTTGTATAGCCAGGCAGGCTGTAAGAAAACGAAGGACGGTGCCGGCATTGCGGCAGTCGAGCTTGCAAGCTGACCGCTCCGGTTCAGCGGGTAAATCCTGCCCCGGAGCAACCTGATGACCTGAAGCGGGCCGTCGGGCGATGCCGGCCTGGTTTAGCAACTCCCTGAGAAGGAGGGTGTCTTCCGCGGCAGAGAGGCTTTCAAGGTGAATGTCCGCTTTGCTGAGCGCCCTGAGAATTAACAGCCTGTTGCTGATACTTTTTGAAGCCGGGAGGGCAATCCTTTCGGTCAGTTTCCGGTTCTTTCCTGAAATCGTGATCAGATACATCGGGAAGAAGTCAAAGGGTATCGTATGCTGACAAGGCTTCGTGAATTTGCCCGGGAGTACACGCCTGATTGATTTTTCCCTTCCCGATGCCGGAGAGGAGGGTAAAACGGATCTCCTGCTGCCGGTTTTTTTTGTCGTGCTGCATCAGATCCAGGTAGGCTGCCCCATTCTCCTCCAGGAGCGGGAACTTCCCGAATCCCGGAAGGATCCACCGGATCATCTCTTCCAATTGAAGCGGGTCCAGGGCGGTTTTGTGAAGAGATAAGAACCCCTCGCAGAGCATGCCGGCTGCCACGGCATCACCATGTAAGACAAGTGTCTCCCGCCGGAGGGAGAACGACTCGATGGCATGCCCGATGGTATGGCCAAAATTCAGCAGCTTTCGACGGTTCCGTTCAAACGGATCCTGTTTGACGATATCCATCTTGATCCGGATGCTTCTCAGCAGCACCTCCTTCCAGAAAGGCTCGGTGAAAGGGATTTCAAGGATCTGCAGCAACGGCTTCCGGGTCAGCCAACGCCAGAACTGCTCATCCTGGATCAGGGCTGCCTTAGCCACTTCGGCCAACCCTGACCGTACCTGTGCCATGGGGAGCGTGATTAAAAAGCCCGGCCAAACATATACACCGTGTGGAGAATAAAAGGTTCCCACCTGGTTTTTCAGGCTGTTGATGTTTACGCCTGTCTTTCCCCCGATAGCCGCATCGATCTGGCCGATCAGGGTGGTAGGCAAATGGATGGTGCTGATGCCGCGATGGTAAGCCGAGGCGACGAACCCACCCAGGTCGGTTACCATGCCTCCACCCAGGTTGATCAGCAGGGAGGCACGGTCGGCATGGTGAGATCCCAGCTCTTTCCACAGGTACTCTGCAATCAGGAGGCTCTTTTTCTCCTCTCCGGCATCCACACTCAACACAGTGGCTTCCTCCAGTAAGGGAAGGCGGTTCAGAAGTTCGGGCAGACAAAAGCGCCGGGTATTGGCATCGGTGAGGATCAGAATCTGTGACTTCATCTTCCAAAAACCCTTCAGCTCCTTCTGAAGGTGCTCCAGCGCCCCCTCCCCGATCAGGACAGGATACCTGGATGTTCTGACAGTACGGGCCGAAAACTTCATGGTTAACGGAATGCAGCCATCAGGAGTTCAATATCCTGAAAGGGTAATTTAAAGATTTTGCTGATCGGCAGGTTGGTGATGGTCCCGTTGAAGAGGTAAACTCCCTGCCGGAGGCCATAATCCTTTTTGATCAGGGCTTCAATGCCCCCTTCGGAACAAACATCCAGGATCACGGGGACAAAGATGTTGTTGAGCGCCTGCGAAGCGGTATGAGGCACCCTCGAAGCGATATTGGGAACACAGTAATGCGTCACCCCATGCTCTTTAAAAACTGGGTTACTGTGGGTGGTGGGTCTCGAGGTCTCAAAACAACCACCCTGGTCGATACTCACATCGATGATGATAGAGCCCTCTTTCATATGCCGGATCATCTCACCGATGATCAGACAAGGAGATTTTCCTCCCGGGGAGTGCACGGCCCCGATCACCACATCGGCTGTCTTCATGGATTCGAGTAACGTTTTGGGATGCAGGATAGAGGTAAATATCCTGGTTCCCAGGTTATTCTGCAACCTGCGAAGCCGGTATACCGAATTGTCAAATACCTTGACCAGGGCGCCCAGGCCAAGAGCTGAACGGGCGGCAAACTCCCCGACAGTGCCGGCGCCGATGATCACTACTTCCGAAGGGCTGATTCCTGTGAAGCCGCCAAACATCTTCCCCCGGCCTAAATCGGGACTTGAAAGATACTCTGCTGCAATGAAGATGGAGGTGCACCCCGCAATCTCACTCATCGCCCGGACAATAGGAAACGACTGCGTTTTATCCCGGATCAGCTCATACGCTAAAGCCGTGATTTTTTTGGTCATCAGGGAGCGGAAATAACCCTCCTTCTGGGTGGCCATCTGCAGCGCTGAAACCAGGGTTTGTTTTGGTCTGAGGAAATCTGTCTCCCCATTGGTCAACGGGGCAACCTTGAGGATCATGTCCGACTTGTAGACCTCCTGCGGGGAGTAGACGATCTGTGCGCCGGCTTCACTGTATTGATGGTCAGCAAAGTGCGATTCCTTCCCGGCCCCAGCCTCCACCAGCACATGATTCCCCTGTTGTGTCAGCAAAGTAACGCCGTCAGGGACCAGCGCCACCCGCTTTTCCTCCGGCGTGATCTCTTTGGGCACACCAATCACCAACTGGCTTTTGCGGCGGGTAACCTCCAGCATCTCCTCCTGAGGCATCAGACGTTCGGCAGTGGAACGCCTGGTGATTTCCGATAGCGGATCTTCCATGGCAGGAAATTTTTAACGAAGATATAAAAAAAATAGTCATGAGGTCATGGGGTCATGAGGTCATGGGGTCATGAGGTCATGAGGTCATGGGGTCATGGGGTCATGGGTGAGGGGAAAATTAAAATTGGATCGTACGGGCTGCGGTGCCAGTGATGGTCACCTTCACACTCTCCTCAGGCAGCAGGGTTTCAATGAGTTCAGGCCATTCAATAAGACAATAGTTTCCTCCGAAAAAGTACTCCTCGTATCCGATGTCGTAGACCTCTTCGAGTTTGCTGATCCGGAAAAAGTCAAAATGGTAAAGGGATTCCCCTCCGGTTGTCCTGTATTCGTTGATCAGGGCAAAGGTGGGGCTCAGGGCATCTTCTGTGGCGCCTAGCTCGCTGCAAACCGCTTTGATGAAGGTTGTCTTACCTGCACCCAGTCCGCCGTAAAAAGCAAAAATCCTCTTTCCGGGATAGGCAGCAAGCAGTTTCCGGGCAATCTCAGGAAGGTCTGCCAGAGATTTAGCTGAATATCGGTTCGTATGCTCCTTCACCACCGGTCACACAATTGTTTCGCTCTTACCTGTTCCTTAGTATCACAAAGGGGATCATCATCTCCTCAATGGAGATGCCTCCGTGCTGGAAGGTATCCTTGTAATAATTCACGTAGTGATTGTAATTGTTCGGATAGGCAAAAAAGTCGCTGTTGCGGCAGAACGCAAAGGTGGAACTTACGTTGGTGCGGGGCAGGAAGATGTCGGCCGGATTCCGTACCTCGAACACTTCGTTGCGCTCATACTTGAGGGCTTTTCCCGTTTTATACCGCAGGTTGGTATTGGTGTTTCGGTCTCCCAGAATTTTCACGGGATTGCTGACACGAATCGAACCGTGGTCGGTAGTGATCACAAGGTTCACCTCTTTTTCGGCGAGATAACGGAAAATCTCCAGCAGAGGGCTGTGGTTAAACCATGAGAGGGTAAGAGACCGGTAGGCGCCATCGTCGTTGGCCAGTTCCCTGATGATCTCCATCTCGGTACGGGCGTGGGAAAGCATGTCAACGAAATTGTAGACGATGAAATTGAGTTTGTTGACCATCAGGTTGGGCATCAGTTCCACCAGCTTCTTTCCATATGACATGTTGAGCACCTTGTAGTAAGCGTATTTGATATCGCGTCCGTAACGTTTCAACAGCTCGCCCAGAAGTTCCGACTCAAAGTTGTTCTTTGGACCCTCTTCATCTTCATTGACCCAGTATTTGGGATACTTCTTTTCGATCTCAGTGGGTAAAAGCCCGGCAAAGAGTGAATTCCTGGCATACTGTGTTGTCGTTGGCAGGATGCTGTAGTAGAGCTCTTCTTTTTCCACCCTGAATCCCTCTTCGATTACGGGTTGCAACGTCTTCCACTGATCGTACCGGAGGTTGTCGATCAACATCACGAAGGTAGGGCGGTGGTCTTCGAGCAGCGGGAAGATACACTCCTTGATCAGATTATGCGACTGAACCGGTTTGTCATCCTGTTTACCGCTGATCCAGTCGAGGTAGTTCCGTTCCACAAACTTGCTGAAGAGCTGGTTTGCTTCCGTTTTCTGCATCTGCAGTACCTGGTTCATCCCCTCATCCTGCGACCGTTCCAGTTTCAGTTCCCATCCGACAATCTTCTTATAGATATCTACCCACTCATTGAAGTTGAGCCGGTTGCTGATCTCCATCCCGATAGTACGGAACTCCTGCTGGTACTGGAAGCTGGTTTTTTCACTCACGATCTTTTTGTTCTCCAAATTCTTTTTCAGCGAAAGGAGGATCTGGTTCGGGTTTACCGGCTTGATCAGGTAGTCGGAGATATTGCTTCCGATCGCCTCTTCCATGATCGACTCCTCTTCGCTTTTGGTGATCATGACAACCGGTAGGTTGGTAGTGCGGTCCTTGATTTTTTCGAGTGTTTCGATGCCCGATATCCCGGGCATCTGTTCATCCAGGAAGATGATATCAATAGGATGTTTATCCAGCAGTTCAAGGGCATCGTGCCCGTTATTGGCCGTGAGTACGGTATATCCCTTTTGCTCCAGGAAGAGCAGGTGTGGTTTTAACAGATCGATTTCATCATCCACCCATAGAATTGTGATCTTCTCCATCGTTCTCCTTACTTTTGTAAGAGTAAATGATTAAACCGGATTTTTATTGCCCGGAAACTGTAATTTTACGTTTTATTAACAAAGATACCCGAAATCATCAACAAAAAGAAAAACATCAACGATCCGATCTATGGGTTCATCACGATTCCCAACGAGTTTCTGTTCGACGTGATGGAACACCACTGGTTTCAGCGTCTGAGAAGGATCCGGCAGCTCGGTCTTACCGAATTTGTCTACCCTTCGGCAACCCATACCCGTTTTCAGCATGCTCTCGGATGCCTTTTCCTGATGAAACAAGCCATCAAAGTGCTTCGGGAAAAGGGCGTTGAAATCACGGAAGATGAGGAACTTGGCACCTGGCTGGCTATCCTGCTGCACGACATCGGCCATGGCCCCTATTCCCACACCCTGGAACGCTCGATCGTCACCGGCATCTCCCACGAAGAGATCTCCCTCCTCTTCATGGAGAGGATGAACCATGAGTTTCCCGGAGAGTTGGCCACAGCCATCCGCATCTTCTCCAACACCTATCCGAAAGGGTTTCTTCATCAGCTTGTCTCGAGTCAGCTTGATATGGACCGCCTCGATTACCTGACACGCGACAGTTTCTTTACCGGCGTGGCGGAAGGTGTTATCAATACCGACAGGATCATCAACATGCTGACTGTCGAAAACGATGATTTGGTGGTGGAAGAAAAAGGGATCTATTCCATTGAAAAGTTTATCCTTGCCCGGCGACTGATGTACTGGCAGGTCTATCTGCACAAGACTGTGCTGGCGGCCGATTTTATGCTCTCCAACATCCTTCGCCGGTCCAAAATCCTGGGAGAGCAGGGAGTGGACCTGTTTGCCACTCCTCCCCTGAAACAATTTCTTACGATCCCCGTCAAGGGACCGGAGATGCTCCGCAGCGGGGACAGGCTGGAAATTTTCTCACAATTGGATGATTTTGATATCTTTTCAGCGATCAAAGTGTGGAGTACGCATCCCGATCCTATTCTTTCTTTCCTGTGCCGGCGACTGGTCAACCGCCATCTGTTCCGGGCCGAACTACGAAACACGCCATTTGATCCTGATGCGGTAGCCCGGATCCGGGAGAAAGCCTCCCGTCAGTTCGGGATCACTCAGGAGGAGACCGGCTACATCGTCACAGAAGAGCCTGTATCAAACGACGCCTACGACCCGAACCACGACCTGATCAGGATCCGGACCCGCGAAGGTGAACTGCTCGATGTATCCAAAGCATCCGATCAACTGAACATCTCAGTCCTCTCCGCCCGTACACAAAAATACCTCCTCTCCTACCCGAAAGAGCTAACAGATAGGTAGCCATAACGTTGCAAAAAAAATCCTCTCTGTGTCGAAATAATTGGTATCTTGCACCCCGTTTTTAATTAGTAAAAACCTCTAAATCAAGTTGAATGGAATTTTCTGCCCGACAGATTGCCGAGCTGCTCGGAGGCACCATTGAGGGAGACAACGAGGTGACTGTTTCCAACCTCTCCAAGATTGAAGAAGGAACACCGGGCACACTCACTTTTCTTGCCAATCCTGCCTATACCCACTTCATCTACACGACAGGTGCCTCGCTTGCCATTGTCCGGAATAACTTCACCCCCGATAAACCGCTCCCGAAAGGGCTGACGCTGATCCGTGTTGAAGACCCCTACAACGCGTTTGCCAGGATCCTGGAGATCCATGCCAGCATGACGGGCAGGAAATCGGGCATCTCTGCCCAATCGTTCGTTTCTGCAACCGCCACACTTGGTAAGGATCTCTACATCGGCGAATTCGCTTTTCTCGGCGACGGGGTGACCGTTGGCGACGGAGTTCAGATCTATCCCCAGGTTTACCTTGGCGACAACGTGAAGGTAGGCAGCGGGACGATCCTTTATCCCGGTGTCAGGGTCTATCATCATTGCATCATCGGGAAAGATTGCACCATCCACGGAGGCGCGGTGATCGGCAGCGACGGGTTTGGCTTTGCACCGCAGGACGACAAGAACTACCGCAAGGTTCCGCAGGTGGGAAATGTGATCCTGGAAGACAATGTGGAGATCGGCGCCAACACCACCATCGACAGGGCGACGATCGGTTCCACCATCCTGCGCAGGGGTGTGAAACTTGATAACCTGATCCAGGTGGCCCACAATGTGGAGATCGGCGAAAATACGGTCATTGCCGCGCAATCGGGCTTATCGGGATCGATGAAGGTCGGAAAAAACGTGATGGTGGGCGGCCAGGTTGGCTTTGTAGGGCATATCGCAGTAGCCGATAACGTGAAAGTTGGCGCCCGCTCGGGTGTGGAGAACAGCCTTACACAGGATGGCGGAATCTATTTCGGAGCGCCCGCCATTGACGCCATGCGAGCACGAAAAAACTATGTGCACTGGAGAAACCTCGATGACATCGTCAGAAAACTGAATACATTGGAGAAACAGGTAAAAAAGTTGACCCCAGATGAGTGAGAAACAAAAGACAATCAAGCATTCTGTAAGTATTGAGGGCGTTGGGTTGCATACGGGAAAGAATGTCACCCTGACCTTTAAGCCGGCTCCGGAGAACTACGGGTACAAGTTTGCCCGGACCGATCTGAATACCGGCGTGCTGGTAGATGCCGACCTCGACAATGTGGTGGATACCTCCCGTGGCACGAGCCTTGAGCACGAAGGGGTTCGTATCGATACGGTGGAACATGTGCTGGCAGCCCTGGCCGGACTGGAAATTGACAACGTACTGGTGGAGATGAATCAGTCGGAGTCTCCCATCCTTGACGGAAGTGCAAAAGTTTATGTGGAGAAGCTGCTGAAGGCAGGGATCGTTGAGCAGAAAGCCCTGAAGAGGTATATCGAACTGAAATCCAACCTCTCCTATTCTGATCCGGAGAAGAAAGTTGAGATCCTTGCCATCCCATCAAAA
>JAFGNY010000367.1 GCA_016926765.1 Bacteroidales bacterium
GCTAATCTACTGAAATTTCATAATAAACGGTTTTGTATCCGGGATCCATTTTCAGTATTACCCGTCCTGGTTCCTTTTTTAGAGGCACTTCACGCATACGCTCTCCAACGACGTTCAGTGCCCATGCTTTCATGCTGCTGCTGTTGGAGTTTTGTATTTCCACGGTTCCTGTCACTGCCTCCAGAAGTATAGGGGGTGTTCCCATATCAGTGAGTCTGGCATAGGGGTGACCCAACCTTGTTTTCCTGCCGGTCATTTCATACTTCATTCCCGTATTTTTTGCCGGTCCGACCGCAGTGACCAGGATGTGTCGAGCAGAACTCACCGGAAGCTCACCGTCTTTGGCCGTCACCCATAACGCACCAAATGGGGTAGTGCTGCTGATTTTCGTATCTTTAAGATCTTGGGGACCATTATCCAGAAAACCGACGGCTGCCTGTGTTCGGGCTGTGTTCACGACAACCACTCCTGCAGAGCCATTCCAGACCAGTTCTCCGGTAATCGATCGAGCGGTAAGAGTTTCCGGGTCCCAGTACCTGCTGATATCCTTTACAACCGGCGTATGAGCGGACGCATCTTCCACAAACCGGTAGCCGACTTTTCCGATCAGGGCTGCGGGCAAGGGCAGCGGTTTACGGTCTTCGGTTGTTTCAAAAATGGTCTCCGCATCGTGAACCACTTCCGCAACAACTTCTGCTTCTTTCACATCACCACGGTACCACATAGCCATTGCAGCCGGAAACTGCAGAATATGTGGGGGATTTCCAAACAGGTTGAACTGATTCGGTCCCATGCGTTCTGCCCAGTCGCCGGGTTGATAATTCGATTCCAACGGAGCATCCCAGCCTTGCAATAGTCCGTAAATTGACATAAGAGCAGTTCCCTCCAGGGAATACCAATTCGGGGTTACTGTGCTCCATTCACTGATGGAAAGGGGTTTTCCAAGCACCTGTTCCCAGGCCTTTTCAATCACCAGGTTTTCGTGTCCCAGGTAAATCAGCCGGTCCTGGTCCTCGTGCAGAGACTTGATCATGGGAGTGCTGTTGAACGTAGCCGTAGCAATACTCCACATCTGGTTGCCCTCTCCCTGGGGATGAGCCCAGTAACCGTGACGGTCGATGTAATCCAGTTTCGCCTGACTGAAAATATGAGCCCGCGTCGGGAAGCCATGCCCCTGCCAGGCTGTTCCGCAAACGGGAACTTTCACACCTGCATCACGCAAAGCTTTATAACAAGCCTGCCAGTAATTATCTTCCAGTTCCAGATAGAACCTCATCTGATCCTGTCCGCGAATCTTTTTATGCGGATTCTCATTGAAATAGTCCTCTGTAAACAAGCTGTTACGGATCAATCCAATCTTTTCCCCTTCCCGAAGACCCTCTCCTTCATCAAGCCCGGAAACGCCATTACTGCTCCAGGCTTTTTGTAATCCTTCCTGGTCATGGTACTTTTGCAGCAACCACACGGCAAACTTTTCTTGTACCTGATCACGAAGTGACTCATCCACCTCTCCCCAGAACATGGAAGCCTCATTCAGTATCTCAATCATCGCCAGGGTTGGATCGTCACACCACCGCTTGCCGTTGGCCTGATTCACATGGGTAAAAAAATCGACCAACCGTTTTATCTGTATAGCAGCTGCTTTATCATTAAAAAAATGGACTTGCTGAGAGGTGCCCCCTTCCGGCATCCCCCTGATTTCGTCCCCGGGAGTCCAACGGTAATGCAACGGATAGTAGAGGTCTATGGCCATATAGATTCCCTGTTCCCCCAGTCGTGCTATCAGCTGATCCAGCTGTCCCGGCCGGCTTAGATTACCATGTTGTCTGACCAGGTTTATTCCCTGGCGCCGCATGCGCTTTGCTGAATATTCCGGATTATCCCTTCTTGCACCAGTCTGGGAGCCCCAGAAACGGACAGGAGTTCCATCCTCAAAAATGAAGTTTTCCCCCTTCACCGTGACAAATCCGTGCCTGCCCGTGGGGGCTTCAATGAATTCACTGCAATCGAGTATCGTCGGACCAAAATCATCGACAGCCGGAGTGAACTGGAACCAGGCGGAATCGCTGTCGTTATCCTGACTGAATGCAGAGGTTCCAAATAGTGTCATTCCCATTCCCAATGCTGCAATGCAAAGACATCTTACCTTCTTTTCCGGCCATCTCAGGAAAAGAGATGGCATCCCTTTTTTGACCAGATTTTTTTCCATGATTAAAAACGTTTCGATTCAACTGATATTTGGTTTCTACAACAAGATCATCTATTGGCTACCCTGTTCTTCTCTTTTCTTTTTTCCTGAAAATGGCTGTCCGGTTCTGATTTGACTGAAAACTTCATCTACCGTTTAATGGGTTCATCACAACTATTTAGAGAACCAAACAGGGAAAAAACAAATCGGGATTATGAATTTCATCGCCCTCTCGTTTGATTTCCCTTCCAGGATCCCCGGTTCGAAAAGGATAAAAAGGGATAAGCAGCTAAAGGCTGTACATGCATGGAGAGCAAGCCATCAAGGGATAAATCAGTCCTGGCGACAAATTTCAGGGAAGATCAGAAAAGAAGGGATCATATCAATCCCTTTTCCCGCAGCAGCAGTTCCATCTCCCGTTGCACCTCATGAGCTGCCTCACCTGCCTTGTCAGCAAAACCGGTATCAGAGGAGGCATAAATGATCCCACGGGAAGAATTCACCAAAAGACCGCATTTTTGATTCATACCGTTTCGTGCCACTTCCTGCAGACTGCCTCCCTGGGCGCCTACACCCGGAACCAGAAGGAAATGGTCCGGAACGATCCTGCGTATCTCTTTCAACTTTTCTGCCTTGGTAGCTCCCACCACGTACATCATATTTTCAGCCGAACCCCATTCCCGGGAAATTTTCAATACCTTTTCAAAAAGACAATCACCCGATGCTTCATCCTTCAGGAACTGGAAGTCGGATGCCCCTTTGTTGGAAGTCAGCGCCAGGAGGATCACCCAGCGCTCAGGATAAGCCATGAACGGCTTAACCGAGTCCTCCCCCATGTAAGGAGCCACGGTAACTGCATCAAAATCGAGCTTTTCGAAGAATGCCCGGGCATATAAGCCGGAGGTGTTTCCAATATCGCCCCGCTTGGCATCGGCAATCAGAAAAATTTCCGGGTGATTTTTTCGAATGTAGTCCACCGTCTTCTCCAGACTTTGCCAACCCTGCCAGCCCAGACTTTCATAAAAGGCAATATTGGGTTTATAGGCCACTGTATATTGCGCCGTGGCATCAATGATCTCCCTGTTGAATGAAAACACCGGATCGGGACTTTCAAGCAAATGGGCCGGTATTTTTAAAATATCGGTATCAAGGCCAACGCAAAGAAAACTGCGTTTCTTTTGGATCTGTCCGAAAAGTTTCTGTTGATTCATTTTGTTTCAATTAAATCTCTGCCTCTTTCAGCTTCTGGGCATTTTCCTCAATCATCAGTTTTTCAATGATCTCATCCAGCTCACCGCCGATAATGGCCGGCAGGTTATACAAGGTCAGGTTGATCCGGTGGTCGGTCACTCTGGCCTGCGGCCAGTTATAGGTTCTGATCTTTGCCGACCGGTCACCGGTGGACACCATGGTTTTGCGCCGGGAGGAGATATCGTCGATATACTTCTGGTACTCCATATTGTATATTCGGGTTCGCAGTTCCGTCATGGCTTTGGCAAGATTCTTCAGCTGCGACTTTTCATCCTGGCAGGTCACCACGATACCCGTTGGAATATGTGTCAGCCTTATGGCCGAATAGGTTGTATTCACCGACTGTCCTCCCGGTCCTGATGAGCAGTAGGTGTCTTTCCGGATATCGGATTCTTTCAGCTCTACATCGAACTCTTCTGCCTCCGGCAGTACAGCAACCGTGGCCGCCGAGGTATGAACCCGTCCCTGCGTTTCGGTTTGCGGTACCCGCTGAACCCGGTGAACCCCTGATTCATATTTCAGGATACCGTAAAC
>JAFGNY010000368.1 GCA_016926765.1 Bacteroidales bacterium
CACATTTACACCTCCTCTATAGAATAGATTTACATCAATAATTGTATCACTTAAAAAGCATAAATTCCACAAAAATTCATCCCCAACCACATAACCTTGTCTCCCTATCCCCAAGGCTAAATTGTCCTTTTCTAGATGTTGCATAACTTCTCTTCTTGGCCAATCAATCAGGTGTTCTGAATACATAATGAACCTTGAATCAAAAGGTCGATAAGCATATGACTGAATAATCTGTGGACCATTTTCCTTAAGAGAAATCTTTTTTCGTGCATCAGATAGTTTCCAATCGCGGTTATCCTGCAAATTGTAGGTTTGCCTGATGATCGCATCAGGAGTTTTATCATTCTTAAGTACCCGGAGTCTATTTAATAGTTCGATGGCTTGAAAAGCTACCACAAAATCATCCCTATGCGTTTTAATTCCTGTTGAATTGACCGGAAATATTTCCGTAATCTGAGGCCAGGTGTTGTATTGTTTGATCTCCTTAACATCTCGTTTGATGAAAAAATACCACGGGCTTTCGGGCTCTAACTGATGAAACGTCTTATCCTGATAGTCATGGGAATCGAGCCATGCATATTTTTCTTCCCTCAATCCAAAAAGATCGTGGTGAAATACCTTGCATCCTGTTGCCGCCGAATGTTTCACGAAGATGGTGATGGCCGTTCCTTTGGTGATATCAAAAACATTCTCGTCTTTGCTTCCATCCGGGGCTGTTTCTTTTTTCAAGCTGTTTCCGTGTAGATCAAGAATGTATATTTCATTAAAGGTCTTCATCAGACTTTGCCTCATTCCCCTGAAAGTTGGATTATCCAGATAGCTGTGGTTGGTTATCATTCCCACAATTCCTTTTCCGGCTTTATGGATTTTCCATTGAGCAAAGCGCAGGAATTTCACATAATCATCCTGCAGCCAAAGCTTCTTTTCTTCAAGTTTTTTTCCATCTATTTCATAATAACTTTGAGCACCATCCAGGTTTGTTTTTAAAAGTTCCTCAGTCCATTTGTTTATATTGGCTGAAATTCCGCTGTATGGCGGGTTTCCCATGATCACCAGGAGCGGTTCTTCCTTTTTCACCTTTCCGGCTTCATGGCTCTCTTCGCTCAGGCTTTCGAGCCCGGGAATATGGGTCTGGGCCAGGTCTTCCATGTCGAGCGTATTCGTAAGGTAGAGTTTGAACCGTTCCGTGTCTTTCATGGTATAGCCCAGTTCCTCCAGCAGAAAGCTCATTTTGATATGCCCGATGGCGTATGGAGCCATCATCAGCTCAAAGGCGTAAAAGTTTTTCAGGACCTGCCCGCTGATCAGGTTAGGAATTCCGCCGTCGCCATAGTTATCGCTGTATTCTTTCACGGCCAGCTTAATGGCTTCGGCGGGAAAGGTGAGCGTACCTCCGGCCGGATCCAGCAGGGTCACCTCTTTGCTTGCCAGTCCGTCGGGCAGATTAAAATGTGATTTCAGTAACTGATGGACGCTTCGCACGATATAGCGCACCACCGGCTCGGGGGTGTAGTACACACCCCGTTTTTCGCGGGTAGCGGGGTCGTATTCGCTCAAAAACGTTTCGTAAAAATGGACGATGGGGTCTTCGCCTTTTCCGGCTTTATAATATTGGCGCAGGATGTTGTTGACCTCAGCGGCATTCAGTACCTCGGCTATGTCATCGATCATCACCTCCATGTGACTCGGCAGATCACCCTGCGAAACAAATCTGAACACATTCCGCAAAATACCGATGGTCTTCGGGATCAGATCGTAGGCCAGCTTCCGGTTGAAACCATTGGTACTTCTTGTCCGGGCGGCAAACAACCCGTAGGTGATGGTTTGTGAGAAGAGGTCGGCAAATTCTTTTTCGGTAAGGCGGGAGATCAGGAAATGCTTGAACGTATCATAAAATCCATAAAGCTCACCTTTGCCTTTTTGCTGCTGTTCCATCTCCACGCTGATCACTTCATCGCGTAGAAAGCGCGTACGCAGGGCAAGCTCTTTGGCCAATTGTCCGGCCGTAGTGACTTTGGGTAAGGTAAAAGCAAAAAACCTGTCGAACAGTGCCCGTACTTTTTCCACATTTTCGACCGGAGGTGGAATTCCTTTTCTGGCAAGTCCCGACCGGGCAATAAAGGTCTTGTCGACCAGGTCGCCCTTCCGGTACAGCCGGAATTCATAAAAATCGGTCAGGATCAGGTTGGGGAAGGTTTTGCGGTAGCGTTTAAGTTGTCCGCTCTCTTCAGTGATGTTCAGATTCGTGCCCGGTTTTTTTGCTTCAATGTATCCCACAATCTGATGTGAGCCGTCCCATACGCGGAAGTCAGGATTTCCGGCTTCGGTCTGTTTAGGGAGAGTGGTAATTTGAGTATGCGTCCTGAAGATGCTGTTCGCGAAATCCATAAGGAATCCGGAGAGGTGCGCGTAATAGCTCTCTTCCCTGGCGTCTCCCTGCACGGTAGTCTTGTTGATTTTTGCCAGATAATCCGTCATACTTTTTCTTTCAAATATAATGATCCCATCAATACAAATCGCGGTGTGATGAGACTTTTTCCCGGAAATTTTTAACGAGCTAATGAAATGATAGACGAGCGGACAAGCGGACAAGCGGACGAGCGGACAAATGAAATACTATCAGGAAAAGCGAATAGCGCATAGCGAATATCCCCATCCTATCCTACAACCTACAACTTCTCCATTCTTACTTCCGACCACTAACCTCTGACTTATTCCTTGATGCACATCGTTTGAAAATACTTCTTCCCGTTCCGCTCCGTGCGTTCCACGCCATGGATGTCGCTTTCATAGCCGGGGAAAGCATTTTCGAAATCCTGACGCAGTTTCAGGTAATCCCAGATGGGTTTCGCTTTGTCATTCATCTTCTCTCCGCCCATCATGATGGGGATTCCCGGAGGATAGGGGACGATCATCACCGCAGGAATCCGGCCCATCATCTTGTCGAGGTCCACATACTCCACATTTTTTCTGACCACGGCATGATAGGCATCAGCCGGTTTCATCGCCTGATCGGGGATCACCTGGAAAGCCTCCTGCATGCGGTCCAGCATCCGGTGTTCGCGGATATACCGGTGTACCTCATTGGCATGCTCCTTTAACCCAACTTTTCCGTAAGCTTCAGGCCAGGCTGCCACCATCTCGGGAAAAACTTCCGCCATCGGGGCATTTCGGTCGTAGGCCTCCTTGAATTTCAGCAGTTCGGCAAACAGCGAGCCCTGTTTCCCACGGGTGGTTCCCAACGAATTCAGCAGAAGGAAGGAGTAGTAATCGGTTTTCTCACACACTATCCCTTTGTCGATCAGGTAATTGGTAACCAGTGAAGCCGGAATCCCTTCCTCTGTCATCTCGCCATGATCATTGATGCCCGGAGTGGTAAAGGTCAGCTTGATCGGGTCGAGCATGGCGTAGTCGTCCTCGATATCGTTGAATCCATGCCAGGGATTATCCTTGCTCATCACCCAGGCCGACTGGGTTTTGGCAAGCACTTCTGCCGGCACATCTTCAATGTTCACCCATTCGTTGTCCAATTTAATCCGTTCGGGCTGCCACATCCCGAAAAACCAATCATCGGCGTTTTTCTTCTGCAGATCCTTAAGAATCGTGATCATCTTTTTCCGGAGATGAATGGCTTCGATGATGGTGTCATTCCAGATGATCCCGCCGCTGTCGTCCATCATTTTTGTAGCCACATCCAATGAGGCGACCATGCTGTACTGGGGAGAGGTGGAACCATGCATCATGTAAGATTCATTGAACTCATCGGGATTGACTGTAACATGGCTACCATTACGGATATGTAGCATCGATGCCTGCGAGAAAGCTGTCAACAGCTTGTGTGTCGACTGGGAAACAAAGATAGGGGGATGCTCATTATTGAGATCATCGTCGGCCATGCCGAAATGGTTGGTGTAGACCGGGTGGAACCGTGCATAGGCATACCAGGCTTCATCAAAATGGAGGTTTTCGACACTCCGCGCCAGCTGCTTTTTGATCTGGATCACATTGTAACAAACCCCATCATAGGTGGAATTGGTCAACGCCGACATCTTGGGGGTCTCATTTTTCTTGTCGGGAGTGATCAGGCCCGATGCCTGAATTTTTTGTCTGATCGATTCGGGTGAAAATTCGGAGAGCCTCACCGGGCCAATGATCCCACGCATATTTCGCCGGGGAATCATATAGACCGGGATCGCCTCGGTGATCACCATGGCATAATTCAGGGATTTGTGGCAGTTCCGGTCGACAAAAGCGATATCATCCCTCACCAGCTGGCTGCGCCAGATGATCTGGTTGACATTGGATGTGCCGTTGAGGACATAATAAGTATAATCGGCTCCGAAAACGCGGGCCGAATTCTTTTCGGCATCACCGGTCACTCCGCTATGATCCAGGAGCGACCCCAGTTCGGGAACGGAGATGGAGAGGTCGGAACGAAGGGTGTTCTCACCGAAAAACTTATGGAACAACACTCCGGCCGGACTTCTCAGGAACCCCTCCCCTCCCATATGTCCGGGCGTATGCCAGGCGTATTTGTACTCCTGGGCATACCTGACCATCTCCCCGAAAAAGGCAGGGTAGACAGAAGCCGTGTACCTGTCGAGGTGCATGACGATCCTTCCGGCCAGAAATTCGATGGTATCGGCTGTTTTCCACAGGTATCCGTCAATGCACTGAAGCACCTCTACCGGGATATCTTCTGTTTCCAACCTGCTGGCCAATAACAGAATGGGCAGCGTGGCGTTTCGGGCCCTGATCTTCCTGACCAATTCACAGGCGGTGGACTTTTCCGTGGAATCCTCTTCAGGAAGATTCCAGTCGACAACGACGGCGCCGATATCGGCCCGCGACCGTTTAATCTCCATGGCATCTTCGTAGGTAAAGGAGGGAATGATGCTGCAATCCTGAACCTCTTCCAGTTCTTCGATCAGTTCGGCCAGCCGGAAGCCTTCATCGGTATGTTCATGAAACTGACCGGAAACGATCAGCACCGGCCATTGATGTCGTGTGATTTTCATAGGATTCGGATTAGGAATTATGATTGGTTTGTTTTCTTTGGGGTAAGCAGCATCGCGTAAACAGCCATGATGACCAGTACCAGTGCAATCACCAGCCAGAGTTCACCAAGTGTTGCTGAAACGAATGCAGAGATGATAAAGAGAGAGGAGATGGCGACGATTATTTTTGTGCTGATCTTGCCGGAGCCCTCTTCCCTCTCTTTCTTGATCAGTGCAATGCCTGACCAGAAATAGGGGAACAGCAGCAACAGTACAGAAAGGGTTACGGTGATATTAAATGCCGTAGCTACGTTACTGCCGAGCATCATCAGGATCCCCTGCAGGATGGTCATGATGATCCCGTTGATGACCAGCCCTTTGCTGTTGATGCCGTGTTTGTTGGTGAAAGAGTAGGCTTTGGGAAGGAACCCATTGTCGGCGCTGGTTTTGGCGGCGCTGGCAGAAGAGAGGTTCCATACCAGGAAACTGGCGAGGCAGGCGATAGCCATTACAATGGAGACGACATCTCCAACGACGATTGACCCGGTGATCTTTTGCATAGACATGGCAAATGAGGCAGGTGCGTTCTGGATATCCTTAGCCGAAAACATCCCTTCGATCACCGTAGTGGAAGCGATATAAATAATCGCCACAATGATAAATCCGGTGATCGTAGCGACCGGCACAATCTTTTTCGGATTCCGGATGTACACATTGTTAGTGGCTACACTTTCCACTCCTACAAAAGCGAAAATCAGCACTGCAAAACCCGACATAATCGCCATCCCATCTTTTTTTCCGCTGACATTCCAGTTATCATGGAACTGGGTCAGGTCAAAATCAAACCATCCTGCAACAGCTGTAATAATTACCGAAAGCAGCAGGAACGTCACGGTGATGGAGACGATCTTCGTGATGATGCCAGCTCCGTGTAACGACAGAGCGATAAATACCCAGATCAGGACGATGACGGTGATTCCCAATATGACCGGATGTTTCAGTTGTGGTAAGAAGATCTCCATATAGCCCAGTCCGGCAATGAGGATCGAGACATTGGAGATCAGGTTCCCGTAAACGTAAAAGAACCCGCTCTTGGCGCCCAGGATAGGGTTGACGTAGGTTGCCAGGGCAGTTGGGCTGGGGTCCTCAAACCGTGACCCGGCACGCACATAGACCAGTGTCAGGAAAAGGGCTCCGATGGTCACGAGGATAAACGAGATCAATGTAATCGATCCGGTAAAAGCAAGTTGCTGGGGCAGGGCAATGACACCGCTGCCGGCAAGGCTTGACACGATCAGCGCCACCGCACCGACCAGTCCTAATTTTTTCTTGTCATCCATATAGCTGGAATTGGTTTATGTTGGCTAATATCTGTAAAGTTATGAAAGTAACCAAAGAAAATTCGGTACTGCCCTTCAGAAATAATACTACCTTCTACCTTGTTAAATACATTCGTACTTCTTAAATCGTACTTCGTACTTCGTCTAATGCCATTTAAACAGCTTCAACCCAACAATGAAAAACACCACCCCAATCACGCTCAGGATAAGAGAAGGGAATGCGACATTGGCAAATCCAGCCCCTTCCACAAAAATACTCCGGATGCCATCGGCCAGCATGGTCAGCGGCAGTGGTTTAATAAAGGGAATAGCCCAGTCGGGGAAGTTATGGTAACTGAAAAAGATTCCCGAAAGCACCATCATCGGCATGGTGATGATGTTGATGAAGGCATTGCCAACCTCTGTTTTTGAGGTATGACAGGCCATGAAGATGCCTATCCCGGAGAAGGCAAGGTTTCCGGCAAAAAAGAGGAGGATCAGGGCTGCCATATTTCCCTGGATGGTGATTCCGAAAGCCAGCCAGGCGAACAGCACCAATAAAACCGCCTCAATACTATTCATCGCCAACCTGACCGTGATCATCGCCACGAGGTAATTCGACCGTTTCATCGGCGTGGCGATCATCCGCCGGAGCAGTTTTTTTGAGCGGTTGTCGATAATGTTATACCCCAATCCCCAGAGGCAGGAGAACATTACCCCCATCGCGACCAAACCTGGAATCAGGAAGTCAATGTAGCGGGTTCCGGGAACGTTGAGGAGGTCAACCTCTGCAGAGGTCAGGGCACTCACGTCTTCCTGGTAAACCGGATCCCGGATCCCGGATCCCGGATCCCGGATCAGTTTCGCTGGAGGAATCCGGTTCAGAATGGGTGAAAGCCTGACATACGTTAACTGGGCATCCGGATTGGCCGGATCAAAGTGGTACCGATAGCCTGTGTCGTTGATGGTGATGATCACATTGATATTTCCCCGTTTCAGGCTGACCAGCGCCTTGTCCCAGGGCATCAGATCCATTCTGAAGGCGTTATCGCCCAGTTTGTCATCACGGATTGTGATCGCAAAACTACCCGTGTCGGCTGAGATCAGCGCTACATGCCTGATGGTTTCCGGTTTTCGTGTAAAAGCGATCCCCAGTCCGATAGCCATCAGGATGGGGAATCCGATCCCCCAGAACAACACGCCGGGTTCCCGGATCTTCTCCAGGATGTTGGCTAAGGTAAGCTGCCAGAGTTGGTTATTCCTGATCCGGTTAATCATGCAGGTGTTTTCCGGTTAATGCAGTGAAGAGGTCATCCAGATCTTTCAGGGAAAGATCTTCGCTGAGCAGGTCATCAAGAGTTCCTTCTTTCAGGATCTTTCCCTCATCGATGATCACGATCCTGTCGCACAGCTGTTGAGCCTCCTCCATGTAATGGGTGGTGAGGATCATGGAGGTGTCGGAGGAGGATCTGAGCTCTCTGAGAATTTGCCATATCTCCCGCCGGGCGTTGGGGTCAAGTCCGGTAGTGGGCTCGTCGAGCAGAAGTACCTGCGGGCGGTTAATCAGGGCGATGCCAAGCGCCAGGCGTTGACGCTGGCCTCCGGAAAGGTTCATGGTGTATGCCTTTCGTTTCTCTTCC
>JAFGNY010000062.1 GCA_016926765.1 Bacteroidales bacterium
AGAAGGCCTGAAACACGATGGCTACAAACAGGGCGTTGAGCACAATGGCCATCACAGCGCCCATGAATGTGGAATGATAGATCCACCAGGTCGTTAGCAGATTCCATGTAAAGAATGCCGGGTAGGAGTAAAAGAGAAAGCTGAACCGGACAAACCGGTCACGGTTGCGGGCTATGTAGTCTTCGATATAGAGCAATGGCACAAAGCCGATAAAAAGCAGACCGGGAAAACCATGTTCCGGCCAGGCGAGGGCAAGAAGGATACCGGAGAGGATGGAGAGGAGAATCAGATGGTACTTCTTCATGTTGGCGGGTGAGATGAATTTCTGCCACAAATTTACAGAAATAACGGATGGGCTCATCTTCGCCGGAGTCTACGATTCACGAAAAATGACAATAAAATCGTAATTTTGCAGGATGAATCAGCCTATCATTCTGGGACTGTTACAGAATACGGCCATCCTGCTGGCTTTTGGGATGCTGTATGACTATTTCTGGGCCAGGGAAGAACCATCAAAAACCATCTGGCACAAAGTGGTTGCCGGCCTCGTCATCGGGGCTATAGGCATCATTCTTATTCTGACACCCTGGACACTGGTACCCGGACTCGTATTTGATACCCGGTCGGTGATGCTTTCCGTTTCCGGGCTCTTTTTTGGCCCGATCCCCACGCTCATTGCCATGGTGATCACCAGCGGTTACCGGATTTTTTTAGGCGGTGACGGAATGTGGATGGGGGTTGCTGTCATCATCACTTCAGGATTCATCGGGATCTTATGGAGAAAATGGCGACCGGATTGGCGTCGAAAAAATTATCTGGTAGAACTCTTGACTCTGGGTCTTGTAGTTCATGTTGTCATGCTTGGTTGTACACTTTTATTACCTCCCGGTGTCAGTTGGCCCACCCTGAAAATCATCGCATTGCCGGTGATAATTATCTATCCGGCCGGAACCCTGCTGTTGGGAATTTTGATGATCAAACGGTCAGAACACTGGGAAACCCGTAAAGCCTTGCAGCAAAGCGAAGAACGCTGGCATTTTGCTCTGGAAGGAGCCGGGGATGGGGTTTGGGACTGGAACCCCAAGACCGGAACAGTATTTTATTCTCACCGATGGAAAGAGATGCTTGGCTTTGATGATGACGAAATTCAGAATAGCATCGAGGAGTGGGATATACTTGTTCATCCGGATGACCGGGATACAGTCTATGCCGACCTGAACAGGCACATGGCAGGTGAAACACCTGTATATATGAACATTCACCGGCTGCGTTGCAAGGATGGAACCTTTCTGTGGATTCTCGACCGCGGGAAGGTCATGGAATGGGATGACCAGGGTCAGCCGGTACGGTTTATCGGAACACATACCAACATCAATGACCGGAAAATGGCGGAAGAGGAACTGATATTGGCCAAGTCAAAAGCAGAAGAAAGCGATCGGCTCAAGATGTCTTTTCTTAATAACATTTCTCATGAAGTCAGGACCCCTCTCAATGCCATCCTGGGATTTACAAGCCTTCTCACGGAAGATCCGGGCATGGAAGACCGGCATCGGTTCGGACAGATCATCAGGTCCAATGCCGATCAGCTTTTATCGATCATCGATGATGTACTCGAGTTTTCACGACTTGAAACAGAGACATTGGTCCCCGAAAAACTTCCTTTTTCGGTTTCGGAACTGCTGCAAGATCTTGCTCATACCATGCAGCCGCTGGCAGAGGAGAAGAACCTTTCGTGGAGGCATTTATCCACCCTGGATGAGGAGATGGATATAATCCTGGGCGATCGTTCACGAATCCGGCAGGTACTGACCTGCTTCCTCAGCAATGCGATTAAATATACACAGGATGGCGGGGTTGAAACCCGGGTCGAAACAGATGACAAATGGATTATTTTTTCGGTTCGGGATACCGGTATCGGTATTGAGGAGGAGCATCAGGAAAAGATTTTTGAACGATTCTTCAGGACGCCAGTGGCCCAGGAAATGGCTGTAAGGGGGACAGGGTTGGGGCTGAGTATTGCACAGCAACTCATAGAGATGATGGGAGGAGGCATTGGGATTCAACCTCTCCTCCCACGTGGAACGGAATTTTATTTCCGCCTGCCCCTGGTCAGTACCGGGAATTCCCGGTTGGCCCAAAAAGATGTTTTGGCTTCCATGGATCTCTCCGCACTCCATCTGTTGGTTGCGGAGGATGAAGAGGATAATTTTGAGTTTCTGAAAGTCCTGCTGGGCAAAAAGGTGATGAAAATGACCCATGCTGTCAACGGAAAAGAGGTGTTGGAAATCCTCAACCACTCTACCCCGGATCTGATCCTGATGGACCTGAAAATGCCGGTGATGGATGGTTATGAAGCGGCCAGGGAGATCAGAAAGTCAGGCATAACAATTCCGATCATTGCATTGACAGCCTATTCTCAGCCTGAGGAGAAAAAGTTGGCTGCAGAAGCAGGATGCTCCCTGTTCATCAGCAAACCCATTTCAAAAAAGGTGTTGTTCGAGGCCATCGGTAACGTGCTGGCGGGATGACCGTTACCTGACTTCCTGATTCCTGATGCCGGATGATGAGATGGGAGAGACGGTGGGAAAGATCGTGAATAACGTGAATTTACCTCCCTCATCCCTCCTTCTCCGGCCATCTCGTCTGCTGAATCTTCCGAACCTCTCGGTACAGGATTTCACGGAAACTCTCAGCATTCGTTCTTTCACCCGCTGAAATAAAAACCGATGGTGTATTTTCCCGGGCGATCCACCTCTTCTCCAACTCGTCCAATGTCCAGTTGGATTTTTCGGGAGGAGCCAGGTCATCCGGATCCTTTGGTTCATGGCGGTAGGCATCGATCTTGTTGAATAATAAGATCGTTGGTTTGTCAGCCGCCCCGATCTCCGTGAGGGTTTGCCGAACGACTTCGACCTGTTGCTCATGACCGGGATGAGAGATGTCGACAATATGAATAAGGATATCGGATTCTCGCACTTCATCCAGCGTAGATTTGAAGGACTCGATCAGGGAATGCGGCAGTTTACGGATAAAACCGACGGTATCGGAAAGCAGAAATGGCTGTGTATGGATGACCACTTTCCTGACGGTCGTATCGAGGGTTGCAAACAACTTGTCTTCAGCAAAAACATCCGATTTGCTCAACAGGTTCATGACAGTCGACTTCCCAACATTGGTATACCCAACCAACGCAACCCTGACCAGCTTCCCGCGGTTCTTTCGCTGGGTTGCGTTTTGTTTGTCGATCTCTTTCAGCTTTTGTTTCAGAAGTTTGATACGGGTACGGAGAATCCGCCGGTCGGTCTCGATCTCCTGTTCCCCGGGGCCTCTCAGCCCGATCCCTCCCCGTTGTTTTTCGAGGTGGGTCCACATACGGGTAAGACGGGGCAACAGGTATTCGCACTGGGCCAGTTCGACCTGCGTACGGGCCGTAGAGGTTTGTGCCCGCCGGGCGAAAATATCCAGGATCAGATTGTTGCGGTCAATAATCCGGCAGTTGAGCTCTTTCTCAATATTCCGGATCTGGCTGGAGGAGAGTTCATCGTCGAAAACGGCCAGATCGGTGCAATGGTCCCTGATGTAATCACTGATTTCAACCAGTTTTCCGGAACCAACGAAGGTTTTGGGATCGGGATAGGGAAGGTTCTGGATAAACTGTTTCCCCGGGATGCCACCGGCCGTTTCGATCAGGAAAGCCAGCTCGCCGAGATGTTCATGGGTTGTATCCGGCGTTTCACCTGCGCGTGTGACACCGATGAGGATAGTGGTTTCGGGTTGGTTGGGTAATCCGATCATTTGCCTGGTTATCAGATGGTTCGATAGTTGTGGATAAACCATTCAATATATTGCGGGAGCTTAGTCCCCAGGTAGTACGGCAAATTCATCAACAGATAGGGGATGCCTGAAGGGGTTTTGACATTCTCCACAGAGAACCGATTGGCCAGCAATCTGACAGCATATGGATGACCACACGATTCCATGAACTGATGGAGAGATCGTAGTTTTCCCTGTTCCCCCGATTTTATCTCGATAGGGATCAGGTATTGTTTGTAATGATACACCAGATCAACCTCAGCGCTGCTTTTTGCTTTTTCCCTGACCCAGAAATGGGGCTTATATAAAGTCGAATCATGTTGCGATTGCAATTCTTGAATCACCATGTGTTGGATTATTCTTCCCTTACAGACCAGATGCAAATCATTGACTCCGATCATTTCTGCCTGGATATTTAATGCATGATTCAGGAGTCCGGTATCGAGAAACTGCAGACGAGGTCTTTTTTTAAGATCTTCATTCATTGGGGGAGTCAGGGATGTTGAAGGATAAACTAATCGCACGACACGAGCCAGATCAAGCGCTCTTAGAGCTTTGCCGATTTCCCTGGATCTGTAGACCGAGTTTCCAAAACCTTCAAAGCTGATTCTGTCTTTTTCATTTGGCGAAGAATCTATGACATGCCTTATAATTTTTCTTTCTGTTTGGTTGGAGGCATACTTTTCCGCATCATCTTTATACCCCTGCCACAAAGCATCATAGATACCCCCTATATTAGCAAAACTATGATCGGTTACATATTGTTTAATCGCTTCAGGCATCCCCCCGACGATCGTATAGTTGTGGAATTGCTCTGTCATGGATTGGTAACCGAAACCATGACAAGGAATGGTATTCAGCTCAGTCAGAGCCTGCTGATTACCTTCTGCCATCAAAAATTCTTCAAAATCGAACGGATGAAGCACCATTTGTTCTACCCGCCCAACAGGAAATGAAGCGACTTTTTTCAACACGAATTCAAGAAGAGAGCCTGCAGCTACTACATAGAGGTGGGGCAATTCTTCATAAAAATACCTAAGTTGTTGTATGGCTTTTGGCGATTCCTGTATTTCATCCAGAAATAACAGGGTTGGTTTGTCTGTTTTTGGGATCCGGGTTATCAGGTAGATCGCATCCATCAGATAAGAAACCGAATCAACCTCCTCGAAAAGCCGACGATATTGATCTTTCTCGAGATTCAGTTCGATAAAATGGGTAAATTCAGCGGCAAATTGTCTGATCAATGTTGATTTACCTACCTGGCGGGCGCCCCTGATCAATAATGGTTTCCTGCCGGGACTTTCCTTCCATTTCATTAATTTAAAGAGTGCTTTCCGGTTGAATATCATTGACCATGTAATATATTCCGGGCAAATATACAATAAATGTGTAATAAATACCGCGTAAAAGTGAGAATCATTTGTAATAAATACGGGGTATGTTATTGCCCCTCCTCCTTTTTCCTTCGGAGACCATTCTCCCCCGGCATCACTGCCCATCAGAACGGTTTCCCGGCTGATGGGTAGCGAAATGTGCATGATCTGGTCTTTCATCTGATCCGGCAAAGGCGGCATGCCTTCCTGCGGAGGCATTTCACCAAAGGTTCCTACATAGGGAAATTCCCCTCCGAACACGGATTTGGAAAACTCGAACACGGCACGGCAGTTGCCTTCAAAGGTCAGGTAGATGTTTACGGTTGTTACACCTGACGCAGAAATCCTCCCGGTTAATCCGGTATTTGTGCGTGTAAAGATAATACAACCGGAGGATCCTGAGGTCTGTCAGGATCTGAGTTAAAATCTTCATACATTTACCAGACGATTTATACCCTGTCATATGACCCTTATCTCCCTCTCTGCTCTTGAAACCTGGCTGTGGAATTCGGCCGACATCCTGCGGGGTTCTATTGATTCCTCTGACTTCAAGAACTACATCTTCGGGCT
>JAFGNY010000006.1 GCA_016926765.1 Bacteroidales bacterium
AAAAGAGGTCTCCCTGCCTAAAAAGGAGTTTGAACTGCTGTATTTCCTGGCTTCCAGTCCTAATAAAGTGTTATCCCGCGATGAGATCTTCTCCTCCGTGTGGGGAGACGATGTGGTGGTGGGCGACCGGACCATCGATGTTCACATCCGTCGTATCAGGGAACGTCTGAATCTCGATACCATCCGGACGATCAAAGGAGTCGGGTATAAATTTGAAGGCACATGAAGTACCATGAGCCACGGCTGATCTCTATGGCAATGGCCATCGTGGTTACAGGAATTTATGTCATCCTGTTCATCCTGGGAGCCCTCATTATATCACCTGATTCATTTCACCACTTTTATACAACCACATATTTACTCCTCTCTGCCGCGGTGTTATGTACCCTTGCTTTTCTGATTTTCCGTTTTACGTTGGATAAATTCATCTACAGCAAGATCCGGCTGATCTACAAATCGATCCACAACGTCAAACGGAAGAAAGATGAAATACAACAACGGCGGATAGATACCCACCTGTTGGACGAGGTCAGCCAGGAGGTGGAAGCGTGGCAGGAAGAGAAGAGCCGGGAAATTGAACAGCTCCGTCAACTGGAACAGTACCGGAGAGAGTTCATCGGAAATGTCTCTCACGAACTCAAAACCCCGCTGTTCAATATCCAGGGGTATGTTCTCACGCTCCTCGACGGAGGCCTTGATGACAACACGATCAACAAAGAGTATCTTCAGCGGACAGAGAAGAGCATTGAACGGCTGATCCGGATCGTGGATGACCTGGATGAGATTGCCCAGCTGGAGTCGGGGCAGATGCAGTTGAAGATCATTCGCTTTGATATTGTGGCCCTGACGAAAGAGGTGATGGAACTTCTCGAGATGAAAGCACAGAAGAGAGGGATTCGTCTGGTGTGCAGCAAGCAGGAAAAGTCTGTTTTTGTATTGGGAGACCGGGAGAAGATCCGCCAGGTGCTGACGAACCTGCTGGAAAACTCTATTCGCTATGGCAATAAAAACGGCCGGACCAAGATCAGCTTTTTCGACATGGATGAACATATCCTCACCGAAATTACTGATAACGGCATCGGGATCGAGCCGGAAGAGTTAACCCGCGTGTTCGAACGGTTCTACCGTGCTCCGCGTGGCAGAGCTTCCTATGCAAAAGGGAAAGGGCTCGGACTTGCCATTGTCAAACACATCCTGGAAGCCCATCAGGAGACGGTAAACGTCAGAAGCGCCATCGGCGTGGGGACTACCTTCGGTTTCACCCTGAAGAAAGTCTAAGGGAAAAGATCAGTTTTTTCGTTCCGTAGTAAAGATCACCAGGTCGTTCAGTGAATCCCTGTAAGGCGAAGGAGGAAATGCGTTGATCATCCCGAGGGCTTTCTCCCTGAATTCCAGCATCCGGTTTCTGGCGTAATTCAATCCTCCTGCCTCTTCGACCATCTTCAGCAGCTTTTTCACCCGTAACTGATCGGTATTGTGGTGTTTCACCGTGTTGATGATCCAGCTTTTATCCGGAGCTGCGCTGTTGTTCAGCAGGTAGATCAGCGGAAGTGTCATCTTCTGGTCGCGGATATCGATTCCGCTGGGCTTGCCTGTAATGTTTCCCGACTCATAGTCGAAGAGATCGTCTTTGATCTGGAATGCGATCCCGGTATACTCTCCGAACAGCCTCATCTGTTCAGTCCTTTCCGGATCCGCCCCGGCGGAAGCCGCTCCCGAGGCGCAGCAGGAGGCAATCAGTGAAGCCGTTTTTTTCCGGATGATTTCATAATAGATCTCCTCCCGGATATCCATTCTCCGCGCTTTCTCAATCTGAAGCAACTCCCCTTCGCTCATCTCCTGAACCGCCCGTGAAACAATCTTCAGAAGCCCGAATTCCTCTCTCTCCAACGCCAGCAACATCCCCCTCGAGAGAAGAAAATCTCCGACCAGGACAGCGATCTTGTTTTTCCAGAGTGCATTGATCGAAAAGAGTCCCCGGCGCATGTGCGAGTCATCCACCACGTCGTCGTGAACCAGGGTGGCCGTATGCAGCATCTCGATCATCGAGGCCGCCACGAAAGTGCTCTCCTTCACCTCCCCGCACACACCGGCCGAGAGGAAAACAAAAAGCGGACGGATCTGTTTGCCTTTCCGTTTGTAGATATACCGTGTGATGGTATCCAGGAGCAACACCTTGCTCTTCAGGTAGGCTTTGAATTTCTGGTCAAAGTCTCGCAGGTCATCAGCTACAGGCGATTTGATCTGATCAAGTGACGTCACAACGGGATGATTGGAGGATAAAATTACACCTTTTTCAACAGGTTGTTGTAGGTTAATCGGCAGAAAAGTGACAATTTTGCCCCGCTAACATCAACCCATGGCCGGTTTTCTGTTTCATGAAGTGGTATTCGGGCCGGTACGCAGCCGGCGGCTCGGGCTCTCCCTGGGGATCAACCTGTTGCCCATTCATTCGAAATATTGCTCCTTCAACTGTATCTACTGTGAATGCGGATGGACCCCCCGCCATACCGGAGAGAGGCCAACCCTGCCTTCACGCGAAGAGGTAAGGTGGTACCTGGAGAAACAGTTGAAGCAACTGGCTTCAGAGGATTACCTGCCCGATGCCATCACCTATGCAGGCAATGGGGAGCCGACGATCCATCCCGACTTTCCCCTGATTGTCGACGACACCATCGCTCTCCGCGATGAGCTGGCCCCCGAAGCCAGGGTGACGGTACTGTCTAATGCCAGCATGCTGCATCAGGAAGAGGTCTTCGACGCGTTGCTGAAACTCGATAACAACATCCAGAAACTCGATGGCGGCACCAACCGCATCTTTCACCTGATGAACCACCCGTTGACAGACCTGACTCTCGACCGGGTGGTGGCCGACCTGAAACGTTTCCGGGGCGAAGTCATCATCCAGACGATGTTCCTGCGGGGCCATTTCCGTGGCCAGCCGGTCGACAATACAACGGAAGAAGAGGTAGCGGCCTGGATTGAAAAGCTGACAGAGATCAGACCAAAATCGGTGATGATCTATCCGGTAGCGCGAGCCACTCCGGTCCATGACCTCGAAAAAATTCCTATCTTTGAATTGGAAAAAATAGCAGAAAAGGTAAAGGGGGCAGGGATCAGGGTGGAGGTGTATCAATGACTTTTTACTATCCCGCAAAAATATGGCTGGCCTTCGGGGAAACCTTCGAGGGAAATCAGAAGATTATCGACTGGTTGATCAAGAACGGGTATCCTGAAGTTGCTGCTTTATCCCATGCCATGCGTGGAAGTGACGAGGCGTTCTCGTGGCTGATGGGCAACGGGTTTCTTCACCTGGCAGCCCTCGACAGCGCGGTGACCTCGGAGGATCCCAAGGCCTACGAGTGGTTACGGGCCAACAAGCATCTTTTTCTGATTGTGTTCGCTGATGCCTGTAAGGGACAGCCGGCTGCGATTGCCTGGTTCAGGAAGCACAAACTGGATGCCTTCCTGATGATTGCAGGGAAGATCAAGAAATTTTGTGACAGCCAGACCTTTGACTACCACAAAAAACAGTTTTAAGTCCCAGGATTTAGAACCTGAGCGAAGCTTTAGCTACACTTCGAGTAGTCGCAATTGCGGCATCGTACGCACCCCTCTTCATAAACCAGGGCATTTTTCTCGTGGCATTGGGGGCAGTCGCGTTCGGCCGCTGTGGTTCCGTCGGGGATGAATTTTTTGAGCGCACGCTCCACGCCGTTTTTCCAGGTGTTGATCGAATCCGTTTCGAAATGGAGTTTCGAGATCAGGTTCACCACAAATGGCAGGGGCATCCCGTGCCGGAGGATCCCTGAGATCAGTTTGGCGTAGTTCCAGTATTCTTTGTCGAACGACCGGGAAAGCCCTTCGATGATGATCTTGTATCCCTGCCGGTCTTCAAACTGGAAATCGTACCGCGATTTGGAGTCGTTGAGGCGGTTTTTGACGATCCACCCTTTTTGAACCCAGGTGGGAATCCAGAAGTCGTCGGCAAGGCCGGTAAAGATCTCATAAGGCCGTCCGTCGAGAAGACCGACTACGGCCACCCATTTTTCCTTGTCGTTCTGGAACCTGACGATTTCGGCCTCCAGCTTTTCGGGCCGGTGCGGAGCGCGGGTTTCCCTGAATTCGGAGACATCTTCTTTCTCTTTCTTTGGCTCATTGTTCACCAGGACGCCGGAGCGTGAGCCATCGCGGTAGACCGTCATCCCCTTGCAGCCACTTTTCCAGGCGGTTTCGTAGATCGTGCCGATTAGCTCCTGGGGTGTATCAGCCGGCACATTGACAGTCACACTGATGGAGTGATCCACCCATTTCTGGACAGCGCCCTGCATCTTGACTTTGGCCAGCCAGTCGATGTCGTTGGCTGTTGCCCGGTGGAAGGGAGATTTCTGAATGATCTGCTGGAGGTGTTCGTCATCCATATGCGTTACATCCTCCACTTTGTAGCCGGCCGTTTCGAGCCAGGTGACGAAGTTGTGGTGAAACACATTGTACTCCTCCCAGGTATCTCCTACTTCATCGGTAAAGGTAACGACCACGTTTTTATCGTTGGGGTTTACCTTCCGGCGGCGTTTGTAGGAGACGGCAAATACCGGTTCCAGTCCCGAAGTGGTTTGGGTCAGGATACTGACGGAGCCGGTTGGAGCGATGGTCAGCATGGCGATATTCCTCCGGCCAAAGTTCACCATATCCTCGTATACATCGGGAGCCGCTTCGCGGATACGGCCCAGGAAGGGATTGTGCTTCTCCCGTTCAGCGTCGTAAAGAGGGAAAGGGCCTCTCTCCCTGGCCATAATGACCGAAGAGCGATAGGTTTCAATCGTCAGGATCTTGTGTACCTCCACCGAGAAATCGATGGCTTCGTCTGAGCCGTAGCGGGTTCCCAGGGCTGCCAGCATATCGCCTTCGGCGGTAATGCCGAAACCTGTACGCCTGCCCTGCATCGCTTTTTCCCTGATGTTGAGCCACAGCGTCCGTTCACGTGCTTTGATCTCTTCGATTTCAGGGTCAGCTTCAATCTTCTGCAGGATCTTATCCACCTTTTCAAGCTCCAGGTCGATGAGGTCATCCATGATCCGCTGCGCTTTGTGGACATGTTCAATGAAGAGGCCGGAGTTGAAAAAGGCATCCCGGGTAAAAGGATTTTCAACGTAACTGTAAAGGTTGATGGCAAGCAGACGGCAGGAGTCATATGGACACAGAGGGATCTCCCCGCACGGATTGGTGGAGACCGTTTTAAATCCCAGGTCGGCATAGCAGTCGGGAAGGGATTCCCGGCGGATCGTATCCCAGAAAAGAATTCCGGGTTCGGCCGATTTCCATGCATTGTAAACGATTTTTTCCCAGAGTTCGCGGGCCCTAATTTTCCTGGTAATCGTCGGCTCTTTGGATTCAACAGGATATTTTTGTGTGAATTCTGTGTCATCAACAACGGCTCTCATAAAGTCGTCGGTGATCTTCACAGAGATATTGGCTCCGGTTACCTTTCCTGTTTCGAGCTTGGCGTCGATAAAATGCTCCGAATCCGGATGCACTACTGAGATGCTGAGCATCAGCGCTCCCCTTCTCCCCTCCTGGGCCACCTCGCGGGTGGAGTTGGAATACCGTTCCATGAAAGGCACTATTCCGGTAGAGGTGAGGGCGCTGTTTTTCACCATACTGTGTTTCGGCCGGATATGTGACAGATCGTGGCCCACACCACCCCGGCGTTTCATCAGCTGAACCTGCTCTTCATCTGTCTTCATGATGCCGCCGTAAGAGTCGGCTAACCCGTCGTTCCCAATCACGAAACAGTTGGAAAGAGATCCTATCTGGAACGTATTGCCAATCCCGGCCATCGGGCTTCCCTGGGGAATGATGTACTTAAAATTCTGCAGCAACCCAAAGATCTCCTCTTCACTCATCGGATTCGGATAACGCTTTTCAATTCGCGCCACCTCACCGGCAATCCGGTGGTGCATATCGTCAGGCGTAAGTTCATAAAGATTTCCGTCTGAATCTTTCAGAGCATATTTGTTGGCCCACACATTGGCGGCCAGGCTGTCTCCTTTAAAGTAAACCGTAGATTTGGCAACAACTTCGTCAAATGAATATTTTTTTAAAACAGGTGCACTCTTCATTTCCGTCCCTTTTGTGTCCCTCAACTGCAAGTCATCCGCTGTCACTTTCGGCCTGATTCTCTTGTTCAATACCTCATTGTAATAGGGTATTTCTGTTTGCTGTTGTGTATTGACGAGTGGAGTCTCTTCCATTAACCAACCTGTTTGAGTAAGTTCTACTAACTAATTGAATGAACTGGTCTGTTCTTTAAATAAAAATCCCTGGAGAGATAATTTTCTGGTGCAATATACTACGAAGAAACGTTTTTGGAGGGGAATACTTATTAACAGAAACAGGCAGGTAAACCCTAAATGTTTGACTTAAAAAATTTTAGATCGTAATAAGTCATTTTTTGTTTTCGACAATATTTATCTTTCTCATTTTCAGAAACTTATCCCGAATTGCGCCACAGTAGCTTCTTTCCGAAGCCCAACCGGTTATCCGTAAGTTTCAGGATGGTGGGTTCCACCCCCCAGAGATGGAGTTTTGTCATGCGTGCGACAGGAAAATTTTTCAGGTAAACCCGTCTGGCCTCCCTGAGCTCCTCACCGGCAAGCAGTCGCATCGGTCCGGCAAACTGAATTCCCCTGATCTTCCCGGTAACCTTCGTCTCCAGGGCAATGGTGCCGGCAACCGGTCCTTCCCCTCCGTCGGTGAAATCCTCAATATGCCGGGTATCCGGATCGGAGGTAAACACAAAAAGGTTTCGTTCGGGAAGGTAACAATAGAAGCAGGAGCAGCACCAGGGGATGTTATTCCGGCTCACCGCCAGGGTTAGCACATGGTGTTCACTGATAAAGGAGAGAATCGTCTGATCAACCGGTTTCATCTCAGAAGTCAAGGCTTAGTGAAAAATAGAAGATCGGTTTTCTTACCCGTCCGTCTTCCACGCCCCAGGCAAGGTCGGCACGAATAAAATATCCCAGCAACCGTGAACGCAAACCACCTCCAAATCCGCCCACCAGCGGATCTTTGATCATCTCAACCTGGATAAAGAGGGGGTTTCGGTAGATATACTTCCGGAACAGCTGGTTGTCTTTTGACCAGGGGGTTGCTCCCGTCCAGGCTGTTCCCAGATCACCGAACGCTACGATCTGAAAGTTGTTGAGGAAGTCGGAACGGATAGGGCGGTTGAAAAAGTAACGGAATACCGGCAGCCTGATCTCACTGTTGATCACAAAAAAGCTGTTCCCGTTGCGGATGTTCTGGTTAAATCCCCGCATATTGGTCGCGAGTGTCTGGAAGACATAGTGCTGATCCATCGCCACGGGTGTATTCATATCAAACCGCGGCCACAACCAGTTATCAACGCCTCCCATATAGTAGACCAGTTTGTCGCTTCCAAACGAGGTGCTTGCGGCAATCCGGTTCGCCCAGATCATGGTGCGGTGAATTTTCTGGTAGTTTCGGAAATCCAGCCCCAGCACAATCACGCTGGTTCCTTTTCCATTGACCAGCTGGTAGTACTCCCCGAACATCTTGTATCGGGTCCCGTGATAGAGGTTGACTCCGATATTCCGGGTATTATCATACGTAACCTCCCCTTTCAGGCTTCCCCACACGCTGTGTACATCAGGTTTCTCCAGGTTCACCTGGTCGGTGGAGAGGTAGACAGCCCGGTCGTACCGCACGGAAGCCGTCCCGCGGATGTTCAGAACAGGTGTAAAGGGATAGGTGACGATGTAATAGAGCTCATTGACTTTATGCCGGATGTATGAATAGAGTCCGTAATCGTCCGTTCCTACGCGGTGGTAGAGGATCTGATGGTCGAGCCGGCGTTTCAGGTTGCTGTAGCTGAACATGTATTCGTTGTTCACCAGGTCGAAGTTGATGCGGATCCCTCCCGTCAGCCGGTAATCCTCCATCAGGTCGGTGATGCCCATCATGAACAGCACGTTGAATCCGGGGTTGATGAATACAGGGGCGTTTCCCGTGCTGAATGGCTGGTACGACGTGTTGAGGTAAGTGAAGTCAATCTGTGTCACCAT
>JAFGNY010000369.1 GCA_016926765.1 Bacteroidales bacterium
AGGATTCAGTCAGTTGCACCTATTCGTCAGGCCAATCCATCACCGTTGGCGACAGTACGCAATGGAATCAGATTTACGGGCAGGTGTTTGCCGGCGCATTCCCTCTCGATCTGGGCTCGGTGATGATCTTTTCACTGGATACCAGCCTGAACTATTTCCCCTTCTTTGATGTTTGTCAGGTTGACTCCTTCGGGCTCTATTATTTTCCGATGGTCCCCCTGGGGAGCTATTATGTTCAGGCGACACCGGTCCTTCCCGTGGGATACCTTCCCACTTATTATGGCGATGTCCTCAACTGGGAAGAGGCGACTCTGATTATCCTGGGAGAACCAACTAACCCTTACAACATCCATCTTCTCCCTGCTGAATCCTATTCCCCGGGGAACGGAGCCATTCACGGACAGATCAACACCGGAGCGTTGAAGTCGGGTTTTGTGGATAAGATCACCATGCTTTTAATGAATGAAGAGGGGCAAGCGATCTCTTTTTATTCGGTGGATGAAGAGGGTGGATTTGATTTTCCCGAGCTGGATTACGGGACCTACTACCTCCATGCCGAACTGGCCGGCTGCCAGAGCGATAATGTTCAAGTGGAACTCACATCGGATCATCCTGAAGCGGATATCGTGATGACCTTTACAGGGAACCACATCCTTGGCCTGGAAGAAAACGGAGCCACCATGGAAGCCGGGGTGGTGTACCCGAATCCTGTAAGCGACCAGGCACGGATCTCCATCACGCTGTCGGAGGGATCACAGCTTCACGTTGAGTTGATCAGTGTATCCGGACAACGTCTCTTAGAACGTGTTGAACATCTGGATGCCGGGACCACAACGATTTCCATTCCGGTTCAGCACCTCCGGGATGGATTTTACACGCTCCATATCTACACAAACTCCGGATTAAACCTGACCAGAAAACTGCTCAAATCTCACTAACTATCTGATCGTCAATTCATTTAAAAAGGCTGTCCCTTGATGGGGGCAGCCTTTTTTAAGTTATAAGCCTCTCTTTCTATAATCTCTGGTTAATCGTTGGTTAATCTTCGGTTAATGTTCCTTTCATTTAGGTTCGGTATAGGTTTCGTCTTGCGTTCATCTTTCAACATTGAATTGTGCCAATTCAAATATAATCTCTACTTTTATTGACCGAACTGATGTTGATGCCAAATAACATTCTCGTATGACCCATCAGGATCCTGAACAACAAGCCGGCGATCATCCTGCAAATGATCCTCTCAGTCATTTAGTAGCAGAAATTGCTGAAGTAGCGGAATACCTCTGGCAGAAAGGTTGGGCCGAAAGGAATTCAGGAAACATTTCGGTTCGTGTAAACGGATTGATCAGGGAGGCTTTCCCCAGTGGGTCCATTTCATCGGCAACACCCCTTTCGGAGCCCTTTTTGCGCATGGCGGGGGACCTGTATCTGGTTACAGGAACCGGTTGCCGGATGCGGGATGTTTCCCGGGAACCGGATAAAAACCTCCTGATGATCCGAATTACAGCAGAAGGAGACGGATATGAGATCCTGTCGCCTCCTGAGACCAAATCTGGTCCTGTAGTTCCCACCTCTGAACTGATCTCACATCTGATGATACATCGCTATCTGAAGGAACATCAACCAACCAAAAGAGCTATTGTTCATACACATCCCTCCGAGCTGATCGCCCTCTCCCATTCGCCGGTCTACAAGGAGGAATCCCTTCTGAACCGGATCCTTTGGGGGATGTTACCCGAGACGACCATTCTGGTCCCTGAAGGGCTTGGGGTTATACCCTACCGGATAACAGGGAGCAGTGAACTGGCTTATGCCTCTGTCAACGCATTGCAGAGTCATTCGGTGTTGTTGTGGGAAAAACACGGTTGCCTGGCAGTTGCTCCCACTGTGATGGAAGCATTTGATTTGATTGATGTTATGGTGAAATCGGCCGATATCCTGCTGAAATGTCTGCATGCCGGCTTTTCCCCCGAAGGATTAACCGATGAACAGATCGAAGAGCTCAGGGATCGGTTTCACCGGAAATGACCTATTACCGCTTTGATTTCTGAAGCAAACTTGGTACTTTTGCCTCCTGTTTCACACGCTACTGTTTATTAATTCACAAGTTCTATGATCACGAATAATTTCGTTTGCCGTCACAATGGCCCGAGGCCCGAAGAAATTCAAACTATGCTCGATAAAATCGGCATCTCCTCTCTCGATCAGCTCATCGATGAAACCGTTCCTTCTTCGATCAGGTTGTCAGAACCCATGCATCTTCCGGAAGGAATGAACGAATATCAATTTCTTACCCATCTGAAAGAGGTTGCAGCGAAAAACAAGCTCTTTAAAACCTTTATAGGAATGGGGTATTACAATACGGTCATTCCCGGAGTGATCATCAGGAATATCCTGGAAAATCCGGGTTGGTATACCGCGTATACTCCTTACCAGGCTGAAATCTCACAGGGAAGGCTGGAGGCGTTGCTGAACTTTCAAACCATGATTTGCAGTCTGACAGGGTTGCCTATCGCCAATGCATCGTTACTGGACGAAGGGACTGCGGCTGCCGAGGCTATGATTATGCTATTCAATTCCCGCAGCCGGGATGCCGTAAAGCAGGGGGCCAATAAATTTTTTGTTTCAGAAAGAGTCTTCCCTCAAACCATTGATGTGATCAAGACCCGGGCTGTGCCACTTGGAATTGAACTGATCATTGGCAATCATGACACGTTTGAATTCGTAGAGGGTGTTTTCGGAGCTGTTATCCAGTATCCTGACGAGAGAGGTTATGCTGCCGACTACAGAGCGTTCGTAGAAAAAGCCCACCAGCACCATGCACTCATTGCGGTTGCAGCCGACATCATGAGCCTGGTGATGCTGACTCCTCCCGGTGAGTGGGGCGCCGATATTGTTTTCGGATCCACACAGCGTTTTGGTGTACCCATGGGATTTGGGGGTCCGCATGCAGC
>JAFGNY010000370.1 GCA_016926765.1 Bacteroidales bacterium
CAACCCCGAGCTCCGCAGCATAATCCCGGTCGAAGGTTGCAATAGCCTGCATATACGATCGCTGGGCATGTTGCTGTGGCGCCCCCATGGCCGTTAAAGAGGTTAAATGCTGACCCCAGCGCTTGTCGATCCTGAGGTAATAAAACCACCCTCTGGTCCAGGTTTCATCAACCCATCCTTTTCCCTGTTTATACGAACCGGCAAAGGTAACGCCCCATCCTTTTTTCAACTCTCCGGTCGTAATTCCAAGCGAAGTTCTGAAGAAACCATCCGAGCCAACCTCCTGTTTGATCAATCCGCCAAGTTTTGTCTCGATTCCTTTGGTGGTCATATTCATGGTTCCCCCTACGGAAGGAAGAGCCAGCTTTGACGCGCCCAATCCTCTTTGCACCTGAATGTTACGGGTTACCGCATCCAAACCAAACCAATTGGACCAGTAAACCCAGCCGTTTTCCATGTCGTTAACAGGAATCCCATCGATCATGACGGCCAGGTTCCGTTGGTTAAACCCTCGGATATTGATCCGGGCATCCCCGTCGCCTCCTCCCTGTTGCGTTGCATACACTCCGGGGGTTTTGTTGAGGATCATCGGGATATCGCGGGAGGCTAATTCTTCCTGAAGCTCCTTTGGTTTTACCGTCGAAAAAGCTACGGGAGTTTCACGGGCTACCGCCACATCGCCAACTACTTCCACCTCTGTAAGCATGACAGGCTGTAACGAAAAATCTCTGGTCACCGGGCGGTTCGTTACCTCAACCTGTAACTCCATCGGGATAAATCCAACATAGGAAACCGATAACAGATAGGTTCCTTTTTCTATGTTAATGGAATAGTTGCCATCCAGGTCGGTAACCACTCCTTTCCCTGTTGCATAGATGACGGAAGCCCCAATCAACGATTCGCCCGATGTGGCATCGGTAACAGATCCGCTGATCGTAAAGTTCTGAGAGAAAAGAGAAGGCGGAAGGATCATCAGTACAAAGACAATCGCTTGGTAAATCAGGTTCTTTCTTGTATCCATAACGAGATCATAGCTTGGAGATAATGACTCCCGTTGCTTAATGGATCACGACCTTCCCGGTGGTCGTCTGTTGCTTTTTGTTTTTGGCCTTCAGAATAAATATCCTTCCGGATACAAGCTCTTCCAAATCAACAAAGATCTCTGTTTCACCCGGGTACATCTCCTTACTGAAAACCGGCTGTCCGAGCAGGTTAAACACCTCGAGAGAGATCAAAGGCTCTGAAGACCGAACAAAAAACTTTCCGTTTACAACCGGATTGGGATAGACCCGGATCGGAAAATTCTGATTTATTTCTCTAATAGTCAATATCTTACAATCGCATGTATGAGAACCAAGGCTATCGAACGTATTTGCCGGAAGGGAGTCATATTCGGCAAGCGCATAAAAACTATTCGGAAAACCACCGGTACTGGTACTTCCGTAATTGCTCATGGCAATCCGGTCGATCCCTTTTTTTATGCTCTTTTTTCTAACCAGCGACTGATCGCGGGTGAGATAATTCCCTTGACCCTGCCAATAGGGGGGGGTATCTGTCCAGGCTCCGCCATCAGGGTTGCCCTGCCAGTTTAACGGGCGAACGCCAATCTCCGCAAAGATGTCAATATCAACCCAATTACCTCCAATCTTATGTTGCAACGAAACGGCGTCATCGCCATTCCAGAAAACAACCTTGCATCCCTGGGTACCGGCTTCATAATCGGCCGGCGCCATATAGGTACCTTTGGCCCGTAATCCGGCCCAGATCATGCTATCCTGACCGGCAAAATTGGTATCCTGGATCAGGACCACGGTTTTATAGGCGCCAATGGTTCCAACCAGGGGGAGCACATACTGAATATCCTGATCAGCAATAGTCGAACCGTTCGACCATCGGATCAGCCGATAATTATCGGTAAAGATGATTTCGTTTTGAGTGGGATTGTAAATCTCCAACGCTTTGTTGTTATACCATCCTTCCACATACTCAGAGATGATCAGGTCGGCGCAATCCTGAGCATGTACGATACCTGCCAAGAAAATGACCATAAAAAAAGCAGTAAATTTCTTCATGATTTTGGTGTATTGATTGAACAAATTGAATATCCGTTAACAAAAATAAAAAAACTGAAGGAAGAGAGGGGGAAGGAATACGAAATGTTAGTAACTTTCTGAAGGTTTGATCCGGATTTTTACCACCCGGTTCCCTTCCACCTCCAGAATTTCGAAATCATACCCTTTGAAATGAAAGGTATCCCCCACTTTTGGAATGCTATTCAGTACGTTCATGGCCAATCCTCCTACTGTTGAAAACTTGCGTGCCTCATCTTCAAAATCATCGTCGTCAAGTTCAGGTAGTTCCAGCATCTCGGCAAATTCCCAGAAATTCATACTACCGTTGATGAGGTAACTTCCATCCGGTTCAACCTGATAATCAGGCGGTTCTTTGTCGGTGATATCGGGAAGGTCGCCAAGGATATGTTCTACCAGGTCGTGAAGTGTGATCAGCCCTTCAACCGATCCATACTCATCTACAACCAACGCGATATGGATCTTTAGTTCACGGAATTTCTCCAATACGTCAGACGCGGGAAGATTTTCAGGGATGTATAATGGCTCCGAAAGCGCCGGGATCAAATCAATAGCGCCTTCCTGTTTGAGCGAGCGCAACAGGTCTTTCACCACAAGGATCCCTTGCACCTTGTCAAGAGACCCATCGCACACCGGGTACTTGGAATAACCCATTTCATAGATAAAATCCAGGATCTTCTCTCTCGGGTGATGGCTGTCGATCCAGCGAATATCAATCCTGGGGGTCATGATGGAGAAAGCAGTTTTAGCCCCAAACCGGAAAACATCTTTGATGATCTCCGACTCCTGTTTGTCGATGACACCCTGCTCGGAACTCTGCCTGATCATCAGCTTCAGCTCCTCTTCAGTGATGTGAGGTTCTGATCCGGGTTTCATGCCAAACAACCGAACGATGCCTTTGGTCGACATGCTTAAGACCCAAACCAGTGGATGCAGCACCGTGGCGACACCCTTCATGGAAGGGGCCAGCACCATGGTAATCAGTTCAGGGTTTTTAAAGGCGATCGATTTTGGGACTGTTTCTCCGAAAATCAGGGTAAAATAAGTTACAGCGATCACTACGAGCCAGACCGTAAGGGTATGCAACAGGTCAGGATCGATGGGAATACCCTGAAGATACGGGTAGATCTTATTGGTGATCTCAACCCCTCCATAGGCTCCGGCCAGAATACCAGCCAGGGTGATTCCGATCTGAATGGTAGAAAGAAACGTCTCGATGTGCCTGAGCTGATCCAGCGCTATCTTTGCGCCGTTGCTCCCCGACTGTGCTTTTTCTTCCAGCCTTGACTCCCGGGAAGAAACCAGGGCAATTTCATACATTGAGAAAATCCCGTTAAGTATGATTAACAAAGCTAAAACAAAAAACTCCATATAACAGTAAATTTCCTGAAATGGCTCAAAGGAACAGGTCAAATTTATAAATTATCTGACAAACGAAATGATTTTTATGGAAATTTCTTGTTATCCTGAGGGCATGGGTTTGTCTTGTGATGCAAATTCAACCAGTCGAATGCGAAAATCAGAATAGATACGATAAATAGGTTCGCCGGAATGTCATGGCAGGAACACGGATAGTCGTTCGATGGCAGTCATCACACCTGATACCTCTTTGAATATCAGCGACAGCCGGTCGTGATCCTGTTTCATTCGGCAAAAGGCGGGATGATCCTTCAGGTAGTCCAAAACGTGGGTAAATTGTGCAGACTGATAGTACATGGATTCCGGATTAGATGGAAAATATGCAGCTAACCGGTTATTTCGCAGGACCAGTTTTTCAAAGCCGATCGTTTTCGCCAGCCATCTCAGCCGGATCGTTTGGATTAACGCTTCTGCCTGTTCGGGAAACGGGCCGAACCGGTCGATTACCCTGGTTTTGAATTGAACCAGTCCCTCTTCTGTTTCAACCGAATCGAGCTCTTTATAGAGGCTTAGCCGTTCTGTGAAGTTGGAAATATACTGATCGGGGATCAGTATTTCGAGGTCTGTTTCAATGACACACTCTTTGACAAACCGGGTTGGGATCTCTTGCTGAAACACCTTTGAAAACTCCTGTTCCTTAAGTTCTGCGATTGCTTCGTCCAAAATTTTATGATACATCTCAAAGCCGATTTCCGAGATAAACCCACTCTGCTCAGCTCCCAGAATATTACCTGCTCCCCGGATATCCAAATCCCGCATGGCGATATTAAATCCACTTCCAAGGTCAGAAAACTCTTCAATTGCACGCAACCGTTTCCGGGCTTCATCGGTCAGGGTCGACATGGGTGGCGCCAGCAGGTAACAAAAGGCTTTTTTGTTGGAGCGGCCCACACGGCCCCGAAGCTGATGCAAATCACTCAGTCCGTAGTGATGTGCATCGTTGATGATGATTGTGTTCACATTCGGGATATCGAGTCCCGATTCGATAATCGTGGTTGCAATCAGCACATCGTACTCCCCTTCAATAAAATCGACCATCACCTGTTCCAGTTTCTGGCCCTCCATCTGGCCATGTGCAACCGCAACATGGATCGTTGGCAGGATCCGGCTGATCATTCCGGCAATTTCCAGGATGTTCTGCACCCGAGTGTTGACAAAAAAGACCTGACCTCCCCGTGAAATTTCATATTGGATCGCTTCGCGGATCACCTGTTCATTGAAGGGATGAATCTCTGTTTGTACAGGATACCGGTTTGGTGGCGGAGTGTTGATAATGGAAAGATCCCTTGCCCCCATCAACGAAAATTGCAGCGTACGGGGAATCGGGGTGGCAGTAAGGGTAAGGGTGTCAACATTGACCTTGACACGTTTCATCTTCTCTTTGGCGCCCACCCCGAATTTCTGCTCTTCATCGATGATCAGAAGCCCAAGATCTTTGTACTGAATATCCTGACTCAACAGCCGGTGGGTGCCAATAAGGATATCGAGTGTGCCGTTTTTTACTTTTTCCAGGATCTCCTGCTGTGCTTTAGCCGTTTTAAACCGGTTGATGTATGCGATATTACAGGGAAATCCCTTTAACCGTTCGGAAAAGGTTTTATAATGTTGCAAAGCCAGAATGGTTGTTGGAACAAGGATTGCAACCTGTTTGCTCTCTGCAACCATTTTAAAAGCCGCCCTGACCGCTATTTCTGTTTTACCAAATCCCACATCTCCGCAGATCAGCCGGTCCATGGGGTGTCCCGCTTCCATATCCCTTTTTACATCCTGTGTCGATTTGATCTGGTCGGGCGTGTCTTCATAAATAAATGATGCCTCCAGTTCGGTTTGCAAATAGGTATCGGGCAGGCAGGCAAATCCTTTGGTAGCTTTACGCCTGGCATACAGCCTGATCAACTCCTGGGCAATGTCTTTGACCCGTTTTTTTGTCTTTTGCTTTAATTTATTCCAGGCATCCGATCCGAGTCGGTTCAGGCTGGGAACTGCCCCATCTTTGCCAATATATTTTGAGATCCGGTGCAGGGAATGGATGCTGACATAAAGGAGATCATTGTTTTTATAGATCAGCCGGATGGCTTCCTGTTCCTGTCCGTTATTGATGATCTTTTCCAATCCGTCGAACCTGCCGATCCCATGATCTATATGCGTAACATAATCACCGGGCTTCAGATCGTGAACCTCTTTTAACGTCAGCGCCTCTTTGCTGGCATATCCATCCCGGAGAAAAAACCGGTGATATCGTTCAAAGATCTGATGGTCAGTGTAAAAAACCATTTTCAGATCCCCGTCCACGAACCCTTCATGGAGGGAATAATGGAGGCTCGTATAATCGAAGGGGGGGTGACCGGGATGCTTAGCCAGGAGATCTTCGAAGATAACCGCTAATCGTTCATGCTGTTTGGGATTACCCGCTAACAGAATGTTGCGGAATCCGTTGACAGCGTTTTCGCGGAAATTCTGAAGAAGGAGGTCGAAATTCTTATGAAAAGAGGGTTGTGGTGAGGTATGGAAAACAACCGACGGGGAATCCTGAAAAAAACAGGATGAACCGAACTCCACCAACTTGAACTTACGGATCAGGTTCAAAAACTCTTTTCCATCCAGAAAAAGGTTATCGTTACCCGGAGAATCCATTGATTCGCAGAAAAAGCGGGCATCTTCTGTCCAGATCACACTGTCGTCAGGCAGGAAAGAGAGAATCGGGGTATAATCGATCCGTTTTTCCGGATCGATCCGGATATCCGGTATGATGGATATTTCCTGTTTACGATCAATAGAAAGTTGGGTAGAGGGGTCGAACGACCGGATGGAAGCCACCGTATCCCCAATAAACTCAATCCTGAAGGGATGGTCGTTTGAAAACGAATAGACGTCGATCAATCCTCCACGAAGGGAAAATTGTCCGGGTTCAATTACAAAATCCGTTCGTTTAAATTCATACTCAAGCAGGAGGTCCAGTACAAAATCGAGCGAAACGGCTTCTCCTTCAATGATTCGTAAGGTATTTTTTTCAAAGAAATTCCGGTTGGTCACTTTTTCCGAGATGGCATCGGGGTAGCTGACGATGCAAAAATCCTGATCTCCTTCAAACAACCGGTTGAGTACTTCTGTTCGCAGTAAAAGACCCTGATTGTCCTTTGATCCCGGTTCAAGCCTGCGTTTATACGAGGAAGGAAAAAACAATGCACGCCTTTTTTCCGGTCTTACATCCCGATCCCCAAATATCTGTTCCAGATCATTCAGAAAGTAGGCAGCAGATTCTTTATCCGGAAGAAGAAAGAGGTGAACCGATGGAAAAACGATGCCGGCCGCAGCTCCCACCAGCGCTTTGGAAGAGCCAACCAATCCTTTCAGGTGGATCCGTCGGGCTTCAACAGATCTCAGCAGGCCGGCAAGGGTATGATTTCTGGGGTCTTCAATAAACAGAGAGAGGATATCAGGCGCCTTCACATCAAACGATTCAGGGAGGTGCAAAAGTACAAAAAGGATACGTT
Source organism: Bacteroidales bacterium (assembly GCA_016926765.1). Classification (GTDB taxonomy): domain Bacteria; phylum Bacteroidota; class Bacteroidia; order Bacteroidales; family FEN-979; genus QYOJ01. The sequence goes on from JAFGNY010000370.1 coordinate 7,004, forward strand.
TCGTCAAACCAACAGATTCACTACTTTTGTATCCCGATGAACGTAGCAGTTTTTAAATTCGGTGGCGGAACGGTCAACTCGCCGGATGGATACCGGAATGTAGCGGAAATACTGAAGTTATATTCCGGCAAATCGATCATGGTTATCCTCTCAGCCATGGGAAAAACAACCAATCTGCTCGAAGGGATGCTCGCTTCTTACCTGAATGGGGATGCCGTAACCATGGTAGAACAATACCATAGCCTGAAAGATGATCACCTTGCGATAGCCAGTTCTCTTGTTCAGGATACCCAAAACCCGGTATTTGCAGAGCTAACCGGTTGGTTTGAGAAATTACGCGCCGCACTTACCACTCCACCCACGAAAAGCTATGATGAGCACTATGACGAGATTGTTGGTTTCGGTGAATATTTTTCAACCTCCCTGCTTCATCATTACCTGATCCTGAATGGATTCACCAATACCTTGTTTGATGCCCGTAACCTGATCATCACAGATACTACCTTCCGGGATGCAGGGGTCAACTGGAGTAAGACACAACTCGCTGTCCAGAAAAAACTTTTTCCATTTTTTCAGGAAACAAAAGGCCGGATCGCATTAACCCAGGGATTCCTTGGAAGCGATGGCGCCGGACACGCCACCACTCTTGGCCGGGAAGGATCTGACTATACGGCTGCCATTTTAGCCTATTGCATGCGCGTTAAAGAGATGACGATCTGGAAGGATGTACCGGGTGTGATGAATGCCGACCCAAAATGGTTTGACAATCCGGAAAAGCTGGAAGAGCTTTCATTTCACGAAGCTGTCGAGTTGGCCTATTACGGAGCTTCTGTGATTCATCCCAAAACCATCAAACCACTCGAAAACGCTAACATCCGGCTACAGGTCAGAAGTTTCTATGATCCCATGGCTCCCGGAACCCGGATCCAGAACCTGACAGAATGGCAAATCTCCACTCCGATTTTCATCAGAAAACAAAACCAGGCCCTGATCTCGGTCTCTCCCCGCGATTTTTCATTTATTTTAGAAGAGAACCTCCGTCAGATCTTTGAAGTATTGGCACGTCTCCAGGTGAAAGTAAATGTGATGCAAAATTCGGCTATCAGTTTTTCCATTTGTATTGATCAGGATCCGCTCAAAACCCAGCCCCTGATCACCGAATTGCAGAAAAACTACGAAGTCAGATATAACCTGGGGCTTGACTTGTATACCATCCGGCATTATACCGGTGAAGCCATCGAACAGATCGTTTCAGACCGGACTGTTTTACTCGAACAAAAGTCGCGGAGTACCATTCATCTGGTGGTACAGGAAAAACCATTACCATAAACATTACATTTAGATAATCTGCGTATGTGGGTTTGCCTGCTGTGGCACATTCAATACATCGAAAGATACCACTCTGCTATTCGGGTAGCACAACCGGAAAGTCATACCTGAACTCATCGTATCTGGGCTTCTCAATGATCATTTCCAGAAAATCATGATAAGCCGGGGTGAATTGAAACCTGTTGAGATCAAAGTACTCTTCCGGGAGAGGTTTATTCCCAATTTTTCCCATATCAATGGCGGTCGTATTAAACTCTTCCAGTTCCACAAAGGGTACCACTTTCTTCAGGACCGGCATCATTCCGAACTCTTCGCGTAATAACAGGTCAACGATTTTGTCGGCAAGGGTCTGGGTTAACCTTCGATCGTAATGGCGGCAATGTCCCGAACGCGGATAATATCCACTGATCTGGGCACGAGCCTCAATACCAAGCTTTTGCGAAATCTCCGAAGCAATTACCCCGCTGATCCCCCCAAACCGGGGATGACCATATTCATCTACTTCGGAACTCGCATACACGACACCGATTTTTCCGGTTTTGTCGTCGTACCAGCGAACACCCTCCGAAACCGGGATGATCAGACACTTTTTTCTGGAACTCATGTAGGTCTCTTTGACCAGTTCCAGAAAAAACTCTTTTCGTTCTTTGGTCATCTCAAATTCGGGAACCAGGGCGAGTGGCACCGCGCCACCAAAAGTGGCGGTTCCGGTCAGCCATCCGGCATCCCGACCCATCACCTCCAACACGATAATCCGGGAATGCGATTCTGCGGTAGTTTTAAGATTGGCCGCAAACTCGGCAATCTCAAGGGCTCCGGAAGGAAATCCGGGGCATAGTACCGCTTCGATCTCCCTGCCCTGGTAATGATGAATTGTTCTGGTCCGAAGATCGTTATCGATGGTTTTCGGAAACCCGATCACCGGAATGCCTTCCGTTTCGAACAACCGTTTGGCGGCTCCATTGGTATCATCACCCCCGATGGTAACCAGCACGTCGATGTGATACCGTTCCAGATTTCGTAAAACCTGGGGAACCCGGCTCTCCGGGTTTTTTTTTGACGGGAAGGGATTAGTCCGGCTCGAACGCAGAGCCGTTCCCCCATACCAGCCATCGTAAGGCTGATTGGTCAAATCCACCACATCACCGTCGCCCAGCAAGCCTTTCCATCCTCTTAAAACGCCATATACCTTAAAGCCAAGAAGTGATGCCCGGTTTCTGACTGCTTCAATGCTTGAGTTGATCGCCGGGGTATCTCCGCCTCCGGATAAAATTGCCAATGTTTTTCCTGCAAATAGTTTGTGTTCGATCTTCATGGGTTCAATTTTGTAACAAACTTATAATTTTTCTGGTTTTCTGCAACCGCCCTTTACATATCACCTGAAACATCCCAACAACCAAAGAAATTCCCTATTCGCAATTTTTCCATTTCACGATTTTCTCAACAAGTACCTTCGCCAGCTTCACATTCGATTCATCCGTCCATCCCGCGATGTGGGGTGTGAGGATGACATTACCAGACTCCATCAGGTACCGGAAATCTTCAGGCAGATCCGTTGCCAGGGCTTCGAATGAGGCATCTTCATATTCCAACACATCCAGGGCTGCTCCCAATACTTTCCCTGATTTTAATGCGTTGACCAGACAGGATGTTTTCACTACTTTTCCCCGCGAAGTATTGATCAGCCAGATTTTGCGGCGAAACCGGTTCAAAAAGGAGGTATCAACCAGAAAGGTAGTTTCGTCGGTCAACGGAACATGCAGGCTCACAATATCTGCGTTCTCACATAACTCATCCAGGGTTGTTTCGCGCACATTTCCGTCGGAATAGTTCCGCTTATACTTATCATAAGCAATCACATGGGTTTCAAAGCCTTTCAGCCGCCGGGCAAACGCGCTTCCCATGTTTCCGTACCCGATAATCCCTACTGTTTTGCCCTTCAGCTCAGTTCCCCAGTTTTCCCGCCGGTTCCAGATCCCGTTCCTGACCTGCCGGTCAGCACGATTCAGATGATTCAGCATCGACAACAACATGCCCAGCGTATGTTCTCCCACAGAGTCTCTGTTTCCTTCCGGAGAATTGAAACACCGGATCCCTTTTGCTGTGGCATACTCCACATCAATCGCATCCAGGCCCGATCCGATCCTTCCAATAAAACGCAGGTTTGAGGCTTTATTCAGGAATTTTTGATCGATCCTGAACCTGCTTCTGATGATAATCCCGGTATAGGTTCCGGCCATCTCTTCCAACTGCTCACGGGAATAATCGGGAAAAGACTCACAAACAAAACCATGTGCTGTAAGCTCCTCCCAAATCAATGGGTGAACCCGGTCCACGATCAATACTTTATTCATATTCGAAAAAACAGATAAGAGCAGGAATCAATCCTCCTGCAAAAGTAAAACTTTGAACCGATTCGGTTTTGATTTCTTTCGTTGATTCCATAAAAATCTTAATTTCGCAAACCCAATTGATTCATTTGTGTGGACCTATTTAACCAGACGAATTCTTAGAAACCGGCTCCCGATCCTGATCATCATCGGCGCCATCACCGCATTGATGTCGTTCATGGCCCGCGATGTGAAACTCTCCTATAAAATGACCCAGATGCTTCCGGGAAGCGATACCACCATGATCCAGTATGAAGCGTTTAAACAACAATTTGGAGAAGACGGGAGTGTGTTGGTGATTGGTATTCAGGATTCAAATCTTTTTAAACTCGATGAGTTCAATGGCTTGTTTCGCTTAACTGAAAAGCTGAAAGAGATCCCCGGAGTAGAAGAGGTCCTGTCGGTGACCCGGCTCTTTAACCTGGCCAAAGATGATTCTCTCAGAAAATTTGAGTTTTTTCCGATCTGCCCCGAACCACCTGCTTCCCAGCAGCAACTTGATTCAATCAAACAGGTCATCTACCGCCTTCCTTTTTATGACGGGTTGATGTTAAATACCAAAACAGGCGCTACCCTCATTGCGGTAACCCTCAATAAGAACCTGTTGAACACCAAAAACCGGATCCACCTGATCTATCAGATCCGGGATGAAGCCAATCGCTTTGGTGAAACCTATCATACGAAGGTACATTTTTCCGGTCTGCCATACATCCGGACCATTACCTCCAGGATGCTGGAAGACGAAATGAAGTTGTTTGTGTTTCTGGCAATGGGAATTGCTGCACTTTTTCTGTTTATTTTCTTCCGGTCATTCAAAGCAGTCCTCTATCCGATGGTCATTGTTACCATTAGTGTGATCTGGGCCTTGGGAATGATGAGCCTGTTTGGTTACAAAATTACGATGCTAACCGCCATTATTCCACCCCTTCTCATTGTGATCGGAGTGGAAAACTGTATTTTTCTGCTCAACAAATACCATTACGAATACCGGCTTCACCAGAATAAAGTGAAAGCGTTGTCGCGGGTAATACAACGGGTCGGAAATGCCAACCTGTTGACGAATGCCTCTACGGCTATCGGATTTGCCGCTTTTTTAATAACCAATAACCAGCTTCTCGTAGAATTCGGGATGATTGCCGCCATCAACATCATGGTTGCGTTTATCTTATCGCTGACACTCGTTCCGATCTTTTTCAGCTATCTGCCCCCACCCCGGTTACAAGACATAAAACACCAGGAAGAGAGCGTGGCCCGTGCCATCATCGATAAGGCAGTGGTTTGGGTAACCGGTTACAGGAATACTATTTACGTCATCACAGGCTGTTTTATCGTGGCAGCCATTTTCGGAGTGGCACGACTCACCACCAGTGGCCGGATCGTTGATGATATTCCGAAAAAAAATCCGCTCTACACCGACCTGATGTTCTTTGAAGATAACTTCAAAGGCATCATGCCACTGGAGATCACCATTGATACGAAAAAGAAAAAAGGGGTGATGACCCTGGCAACCCTGCGCAGAATTGATCAGCTTCAGGATACCTTGAAAACATTTCCGGAACTGGCTAAACCACTTTCGATCGTAGAGCTGGTAAAAAGCGCCAGACAAGCCTTTTATGAAGGAGATCCTGAGTTTTATGAATTACCAGGCCCGAACGAAATGACCTTTATGGGAAGTTATATCCCGGAAATGAAAACCAGGAAACGTACCCTGCTCAAAAATTTCATCGATACCAATTATCAGGTAACCCGTATCAGCGTTCAGATGGCCAATGTCGGCACCAAAGATATTAACCGGATTCAAAAGGAGCTGAAACCCGGGATCGATTCCATCTTTAATCCGGAAAAATATACCGTTACCTTAACAGGAACCAGTATCGTATTCCTCAAAGGGACCAATTTCCTGATCCGGAATCTGTTTGAGAGTATCATTCTTGCCATTATTGCCATTGCCGTTTTACTGGCGTTTCTTTTCAGCTCCTGGCGAATGATCCTGATCTCCCTCATACCTAATCTGATCCCACAACTCATGACAGGCGCGCTGATGGGTTTCCTCGGTATTCCAATCAAGCCATCCACCATCCTGATATTCAGTATTGCTCTCGGGATCTCTGTCGACAACTCCATACAGTTTTTATCGCGATACCGGCTCCAACTCAAACATTCCAACCGGAATATCCCCTACTCCGTGATTACTGCATTACAGGAAACCGGGTATAGCATGATCTATTCCTCCACTGTGCTCTTCTTTGGATTCGGGATTTTTGTGCTTTCGTCATTCGGAGGCACACAGGCTCTTGGATTCCTGATCTCCTTTACATTACTCGTTGCCGGGTTACTGAACATGTTTATCCTGCCATCCCTGATCCTCACTCTCGACAAATGGAGTACAACCAAAGCATTTGAAAAACCAATCCTTGATATCTATACCGATCAGGAAGATGCCGAATTGAAAGATCTGGAAATTCTGGAAGAACCTGAAAAAGAATAAATCATTATCTTTACTCCAAACTAAATATTATGAAAGGGATCATCTTAGCAGGTGGCGCCGGCACCCGTTTGCATCCGTTAACCCTGGCCGTTAGCAAACAACTGATGCCCATCTACGATAAACCGATGGTATACTATCCATTATCGGTGTTACTCATGGCAGGGATCAGGGAGATTCTCCTCATTTCTACACCTCATGATCTGCCTCATTTTCAGAAACTGCTTGGAAACGGTCACCACCTGGGATGTTCATTTCACTACGCTGAACAGGTGATCCCCAATGGGCTGGCCCAGGCATTTGTCATCGGCGAACAGTTTGTCGGGAAAGAGAAGGTAGCCCTGATCCTGGGCGATAATATTTTTTTCGGGAATGGCCTTTTCAGCCTTCTTCAACACAACAATGATCCGGACGGAGGGGTGGTGTTTGCCTATCATGTACACGATCCGGAACGTTATGGGGTAGTTGAGTTCGACGCAGATCTCAAAGCCATTTCCATTGAAGAAAAACCTGTTAGTCCGAAATCCAATTATGCAGTTCCGGGCCTCTATTTTTATGATAATTCCGTGATTGAAGTCGCGAAAAATATTCAGCCTGGCGCTCGCGGCGAATATGAGATCACGGATGTTAACCGGTATTATCTTGAAAAAGGAACATTGGGGGTTGGCGTATTAGGCAGAGGCATCGCCTGGCTTGACACCGGAACGTTTGAATCGCTTCTTCAGGCCGCACAATTCGTAGAAGTTGTTCAAAATCGTCAGGGTTTGATGATCGGATGCATCGAAGAGATCGCCTACCGCATGAAGTTTATTTCGCGGGATCAGTTACATCAGATTGCCAAACCCCTCATCAAGAGCGGATATGGAAAATATTTAATGAATTTATCCGAAGGATCTAACTTCGTTTGATCTATGCATGCTACGACATTTCTGAAAGAAAAAATCCATGCTGCCTTTCACAACAGCTCCTATCGTTTTGAACCACAGGAGTTGTATGAACCGATTGCTTACAGCCTTTCTCAGGGAGGAAAACGGATCCGTCCAATCCTGACGCTGATGGCCTGCGATCTGTTTGAAGGGGATATTGACCTGGCTATTCCCCCAGCCATCGGGGTTGAGATCTTTCATAATTTTACCCTTCTGCACGATGACATCATGGATCGGGCCCCGCTACGCAGAGGGATGGAAACAGTGTATAAAAAGTGGGATGCCAACAGAGCTATTCTCTCAGGCGACACGATGCTTGTGATGGCATATGAATCAATCAGCCAGGTCCCCCTTCAATACCTTCCGTTTGTGCTTACCGTATTCAATGATACTGCCCGAAAAGTATGTGAAGGGCAACAATATGATCTGAATTTTGAAACCCTGTCATTCGTCACGATCCCGGATTATCTGAATATGATCCGCCTGAAAACGGCTGTTCTCATCGCATGCTGCCTGAAAGTTGGGGCAATCATGGCAAATGCACCAATCGCGGAGTCAGAAAAAATGTATCAGTTTGGAGAAAACCTCGGAATAGCTTTCCAACTTCAGGATGATTACCTGGATGTATTCGGAAACTCTGCTAAATTCGGCAAAGAGATTGGGGGCGACATCGGATCGAATAAGAAAACCTTCTTATATATCAAAGCCTTTGAACTGGCAACCGGAAGTTTGAAGCACGAACTTACCCGCCTGTTCGATCTTCGTTCTCATGACACAGAAGAAAAAGTATCGAGGGTGAAAGAGATCTATCAACAACTCAACCTGGATACCCTGGCCGGAGAGCAGATTGCATATTATCTAAATAAAGCGACATGCTTCCTCGATCTGGTAAAGGTGAACGAAACCTCAAAAAAAGCCTTACGGGAGTTGACTAAGGAGATGCTTCATCGTGAGAGATAGCCTCCAGTTGATCATGCAACCGCTCCCATTCATTCAGCACTTCTGCCAATTTTGATTTTAATGCCTCGTACTCCGAATATAACTCACCATTCCCGATTTGAACAATAAATTGTTCCGGATTTCCCAAAATGTACTCTTTTTCCCTGATCAGTTGATCGAGATGATCGATCTCCTGTTCCCTTCTCTCTATCTGTGTTTTAACTTTTCGTACCTCCCGTTCTACGGCTTTCTTTTTTTCCCGGCCCAACTTGTTATCCGAAACACTATCAGACCGGGTTGTCATGGTTCCCGGCCGATCCGTTAGTTCCAGTTGTCTGAGCGTTTCCATGTTACGCTGATATAAAAAGTCATAGATATCTCCGATGTATTCTTTGATCACGTGGTTTTTAAACTCAAACACCCGGTTGGAAAGCCCCTGTAAAAAATCCCGGTCGTGAGATACCAGAATGATCGTACCCGTAAACTGGAGTAATGCGTTCTTTAAAATATCCTTTGATCGCATATCCAGGTGGTTGGTCGGCTCATCAAGCACCAGTAAATTACACGGCGTTAGTAACAACCTGGCTAATGAAAGACGTGATTTTTCCCCACCCGAAAGTACCTTTACCTTTTTATCAATCGTTTCCCCCGAAAATAAGAAATTGCCTAAGATAGTCCTGATCCTGGGTCTGATATCACCTACAGCAATGTCGTCGATGGTTTGAAACACGGTTTTATTGGGATCCAGATAATCTGCCTGATCCTGGGCATAGTATCCCAGGATCACGTTATGACCATGTTTCAAGGTTCCTGTGTAATCTAACTGACCGGCGATAATTTTCGATAACGTTGTTTTTCCCTCTCCGTTTTTACCAACAAAAGCGATCCTGTCGCCCTTGATCACCTGGAAAGTTAAATCTGTCAGTACATTTTTCGTAGAATAGCATTTCCCTAATCCCTGCGCTTCAAGGATTATTTTTCCGGAATGCGGAGCCGGAGGGAACGTAAAAAAGATACCTGATTCATCGATCCGGTCAATTTCGATGGGATCAATCTTCTCAAGCATCTTGATTCTGGATTGTACCTGGCTCGACTTGGTAGCTTTGTATCGGAACCGCTCAATAAACCGTTCAACCTGCCTGATCTGACGTTGTTGATTATTGTATGTAGCCAGTTGACTTTCCATACGTTCTTCGCGCATCTCAATATATCCGGAATAGTTTGATTTATAATCGTAAATCTTTCCAAGGGAAATTTCGATCGTCCGCCTGGTTACATTGTCTAATAAAGCCCTGTCGTGAGAAACCAGAACAACTATGCCATGATAGTTGATCAAAAAGGATTCCAACCACTGAATAGACTCAATGTCAAGGTGATTTGTCGGCTCATCCAGAAGGATCAGGTCGGGTTGTTGTAATAAAATCTTTGCGATCTCCACACGCATTCGCCATCCACTGCTAAACTCCTTTAATGGCCGGGTAAATTCTGCAGGATCAAACCCAAGACCGGTCAATGTTTTTTCTATGTAAATATGAGCTGTTTGACCACCTATTAAATGATACCGTTCATAGGCATCGTGATGTATTCTCAGAATGTGTTGATATGCTGCCGACGAAAAATCCCTTCTTTGATCCAGTTCAGCTTCGAGCTGTTCGATTTTTTTCTTCAACGACTCTACTTCAAGAAATGCACTCTTCGCCTCGTCATAAACCGGGCGCGTACTATGGATAGTCATCTCCTGTGGCAGATAACCGATGGTACAACCATCCGGAGAGATGATATCTCCTTCATCTGGCTGCTGGATCCCTTTGATGATCCTGAGTAACGTGGATTTACCGGCCCCGTTTTTTCCCACAAGTCCAATCCGGTCTTTCTCATTCAGGATAAACGAAACGTGGTCGAACAGATATTCTCCACTGAATTGAACCGATACGTTGTTAACTGAAATCATACGGCTGCAAAAATAAAAAAAAGAGGCTCTTTTGAGCCTCTTTTTTCATGTGATCGCAGAATTCTCCGCTTTCTTAAATTATCGGGTAATCGTGATCTTTTCGGTGCGTACACCCTGTGCGGTGGTAACCTTCACAAAGTAAACGCCCGATTGCAACGTTGA
>JAFGNY010000371.1 GCA_016926765.1 Bacteroidales bacterium
AATAGCCTGGGGCTGATGGTCAATCTCATTGATATCATCTATTACAGGTTCACCCTGAAGAGGATGACCTCCGATATCTTCAGTTTTCTGGAGGTGGGAGGCGATTTTGACAAGCTGATCCCACAGTTTTTAGGAGATTTCTGGTATGTCCTTCTCTTATGGGTCGGTTTTGTCATTGTGATGATCATGGTTTGCCGGAGGATTCGTCTTTCCAAAAGTTCAACCAAAACAAAAGGGTTTCGTTACTACGCCTTTCATTCCATCCTGTTTGCTGTGATTGTGTTTCTGACGGTGATCGGCATTCGGGGAGGTTTTCAGTTACGTCCGATCACCCTGGTCACGGCCGGGAAATATGCTTCGGTGAATGATATTCCCCTCGTACTCAATACGCCCTTTACCATCCTGAGGACATTTACCCATAAAAATTTGGATCACAAAGCCTATTTTGCTTCCGATTCTGAGCTGGAAAAGGTTTTTACTCCTATCCATCATGGCAGGAAAACCGGATTTAAAAAATTCAACGTGCTGATCGTTGTGATGGAGAGTTTTTCGAGGGAGCACATCGGCTTTTTAAATAAACAGCTTGACGGGGGAACGTACCGTGGCTTTACTCCGGTGTTTGATTCCCTGATCCAGCGAGGGACGTACTTTGAAGGATTTGCCAATGGGAAGACCTCGATTGAAGGAATTCCATCCATTCTTTCTGCCATCCCCAGTTTGATGGACGATGCCTTCACACAATCTCCCTATGCCGGTGACCAGTACACCAGCATTGCCGGACTGCTGAAGCCAAAAGGCTACAGTTCAGCCTTTTTTCATGGAGGCACCAATGGCACGATGGGGTTTGACGTCTACACAAAAACCGCCGGGTTTGAACACTATTCCGGCCGGTCAGAATACGCTGATGAAAAGGATTATGACGGGAAATGGGGCATCCGGGATGAAGAATTTTTTCAATACACGGCCAGGCAGCTGAACGAACTGAAACAACCTTTTATTGCCACACTCTTTTCCTTATCCTCCCATCATCCCTATTTTGTTCCGGGAAAATACCGCCATATGTTCCGGGAGGGGAAGCTTCCGATCCAGCAAAGCATTATGTATGCGGATTTTGCCCTGGGACGTTTCATGGATACCATTCAACGGATGCCATGGTATAAACATACCATCCTGGTCATCACGGCGGATCATACTTCAGAAGGCTACTTTCCTTTTTACCAGGGTCCTGTCGGGCAGTATGCCATTCCTATCCTGATCCTCTTCCCCGATGAAAGCAACCGGGGGATTTATCGTGAGATTGCTCAGCAAACCGATATTTTGCCTACCATCCTAAATTATATGGGGTATGATCATGATTACCTCGCCTTTGGTACCGATATGATGGATCGTTCGGCTCCCCATTTCTCCGTACATTACAGTTCCGGGATCTACACCCTGATCAGGGGAGGGTATGCCCTGGATTTCAATGGTTCAGAAAGCCTGTCCCTCAGGGAAATTACCGCGGAGGGAAGGGGCAGTAAAAATCTTTTGCAGAGCCGGCCCAACCTGCGGAAAGCAATGGAGACATTTCTCAAAGCATATATCCAGCAGTATAACAACCGGATGATTGAAAACAGGTTATCCGTCCAATAATGGCTACCACTCGACATACCGGTGAAAAAATCGTCTTCATCGTAAACCCTGTCTCCGGATCGGGACGTCAGAAAGGGATTAGCAGCTATGTGGACAAGTACCTTGACAACTCAAGGTACCGCTCTGAGATTTTTTTTACTGAAAACAGAGGTCATGCTGTGGAATTGACCCGGGAAGCCGTTCGGCGGGGTGCAGCTGTTGTGGTTGCCGTTGGCGGCGACGGAACGGTGAATGAAGTCGGCAGGGGACTCGCAGGAACTGACACGGCGCTTGCCATTATTCCGACAGGTTCGGGAAATGGATTAGCACGCCATCTGGGGCTTCCCATGAATTTCAGAAAAGCGATCCAGGTGATCAACAAGGGAAAAAGAAACACCATTGATTCAGCGACGTTGAATGGCGTTTTTTTCATCAATATGGCGGGGGTCGGTTTTGACGCGCATGTTGCCCGCAAATTCGATGTATCTGAAAAGCGTGGGTTTCTTTCATATCTATCCATTTCCGCCTCCTCATACAAACGATACAAGCCTAAAAAGTACAAGATCAGGATCGACGGGAAACTGTTGAAGCGGAGGGCGCTGATGGTCAGCTTTGCCAATTCGAGTCAGTTCGGGAACAACACGACCATCTCCCCACGGGCTTCCCTGGAGGATGGATTGATTGATGTTTGCATTCTCAGGAAACTTCCTTTCTGGAAGATAGCCCTGCTCTCCCCCCTGGTATTCACGAAGAAATTCGATAAAACCCCTTACCTCGAGATCATCCAGGGGAAGGAGGTTGAGGTGGAACGGAAGAAGGGAAAATATGTTCACATCGACGGGGAACCGGGGAAAGAGAATAAAACCTTTTCTATTCAAGTTCATCCATTATCTTTGCATGTAGTTGTTCCTTAACGCGTGATATCATGATTGAGATGATTACAATGATTTTCAGTGAGACGCTGAAACAATTTCTCCTTGATAGCGGAGTAGGTGATTCTGCAGCAGGTTTTTTGGCAGACTTTTCGTCTCTGATTTTACTTTTCCTCTCTTCTGTCATTATCTATTACATTGTCAAGTACATCATCAACCGGGTGTTAAAAAAGCTGATCGAGCGCTCGGCGAGCAAGTGGGATGACCATCTTTACGAACAGAGAGTTTTCACACGGTTGGCTCTGTTGATCCCCGCGCTTGTGGTGAATGTCAGTCTGGATACCTTCATCCAGTCCCATCCGATCGCCGTCAAGTACATTCAGATGGGGGTCAGCCTGTACATGGCATTTATCATCATACTGGTTGTGGTTTCATTCCTCAATGCGGTTCAGAAGATTTACCGTGAGTTTGAAGTCTCCGACTCCAAACCAATCAAAGCCTATGTTCAGATCGGAAAGATCATCACCCTGGTTGTTGGCGGGATTGTCATGATATCAATTCTGGTTGGGAAGTCTCCAACCACCATGCTGGCCGGGCTGGGAGCCATGTCAGCGATCCTGATGCTGGTCTTCAAAGACAGCCTGCTTGGATTCGTTGCAGGAATCCAGCTTTCGGCCAACAAAGCTCTTCAGATCGGCGACTGGATCTCGGCCCCGAAGTTCAATGCTGACGGGACGGTATTTGACATCTCACTGGTCACTGTTAAAGTCAGAAATTTCGATAACTCTGTCAGCCTGCTCCCTACCTATTCCCTGATCACCGATTCATTCACCAACTGGAGAAGTTTCGCCCAGGCAGGAGGGCGGCGGTTGAGAAGATCGTTTCTGGTTGATGTAAGGACCATCGAGCAAGCCAGCAGTGAATTCATTGAGGATCTCCGGTTAAAAGGCTTCCGTGTTGATTCGTGGCGCCCGACAGACGAAAAGGATGCGTTGACCAACCTTGGCCTCTTTCGCAGGTACCTGGCGTATTATCTTCGAAACCAGGATATCATAAATCAGGAAGCCACCTTGATGATTCGCCTCTTGCAACCGGCAGAAAACGGATTACCGGTGGAGGTTTACGCATTCTATAACTCTCCCGACTGGGTTGAGTTTGAGAATTTTCAGGCCGATTTTTTTGAACACATCTATGATACCTTGCCCGATTTTGGGTTGAAAGCATTTCAGCGGATCAGTAATATTGTTCCTGATTTAGAACCTCCACCTCAAAAAAAATAGTGTATGAAACAGATGGTTAATTTCATCCGGCCCCGGTGGGCATTGATGATTATCCTCATGAGTGGTTCCCTGTTTTTTGGAACAGCGCCCTGTTATCCCCAGTCAGATTCGATACCACCTCCAGCGAAGAGCAAATTCGCGGAATTTCTTAACAATTTTGAGTTAACAGTCTATGTTGATGCTTATTACAACAGGCTAATCAACAAACCGGCAGGGGATACCGCCAACATACTCAACTTTGCGAGCGATTGTCCGTTTGCCAACGAATTCAGGTTGAATGTCGCCAGTCTCTGGCTCTATTATTCTTCAAAAAATGCCAGGGGAAAGCTGGAGTTGCAATACGGTGACGTCCCAAATCTGTTAACAGACCCCAGTGTTCAGTTCATCAAATACATGAAGCGGGCCGAGTTTGGTTTCAGGATCTATAAGACACTCTGGATTGATCTTGGCTATCAGTACAATCCGATTGGGTATGAATCTTCCTTTCCCATCCGGAATCAATTAAGCACGGTGACTGTAGGGGGGTATTATGAAGTTGGTAACTTCTTAGGAGTCAAGCTGTCATCTCAAATAAGCCCCTCTTTTTTTCTGGGAGCTTACCTCGGTAATCCCTATACGCTTGCGTATGGACATAACAAGCGACTCTTTGCCGGGCTTTTTATGACGTATACTTATAAGAGTCTGCTTTCCATCAATTACAACAACCTGATGGGTTCCTCTGATTTGGCGACGGAAGAGAAAGACCACATGGGAATTTACAACAATGTGTATGTCACGGTGAATCCGGTCAATAATTTGTTACTGGTTGGTCAGTGTGATTTTGGCTGGGTTACGAATAAAGGGGTCCCGGATACCACGAAAACAGCTTCCGGGGTTTCAGGTTTTTTACAAGTCACCTATCAGTTTACCAAATGGTTTGCTGCTTCTCTGAGAGGCGAGTATTTCAATGATCCGGATGCCTTGATGTCAACCCTCTATGCCTATGACGGAAAACTAAGGGGATTATTGACCTATGGCGGGACAGTTGGTGTAGAATTTAAACCGATTAAAAACTCTTACATCAGGGCTGAATATACCTATTTAACGGCTGATCAGGGGAACCTGGTTTTTTCAGGAAATCTGAGTCAGGACAGGAATACATTGACATTCACGGCCGGGTATAAGTTTGGTTTCTTTCATTAATCACCTAATTTTGCCCGGAATAAATCACCCAGTATCCATTGTAACATCACCAGCTATGGCATTTAATCTCAGAAACCGCAACTTTCTAAAACTTCTTGATTTTACTCCACAGGAGATCACCTTTTTGCTCGATCTTTCTGCGAATCTTAAACAAGCGAAATATACGGGAACCGAACGGCAACAGCTTAAAGGGAAGAACATTGCCCTGATCTTCGAGAAGGCTTCCACACGTACCCGGTGTGCGTTTGAGGTGGCTGCATACGACCAGGGAGCGCAGGTCACTTATCTCGGTCCGGAAGGATCCCACATCGGGAAAAAAGAGACGATGAAAGATACCGCCAGAGTATTGGGCAGGATGTATGATGGAATTGAATACCGGGGGTTTGCGCAGGATATTGTGGAAGAGTTGGCTGCTTATGCCGGCGTCCCTGTATGGAATGGCCTGACCAATGAGTTTCATCCCACCCAGATTTTGGCTGATTTCCTGACGATGACGGAACATTCGGAAAAACCGTTGCATGCCGTTTCATTCGTTTACTGCGGTGATGCCAGGAATAATATGGGGAACTCGCTGATGGTAGGCGCGGCAAAAATGGGCATGGATTTCCGGGCGTTTGCTCCGAAAAAATACTGGCCTGAGGAGACTCTCGTCAAGCTATGTCGTGCGATTGCCAAAGAGACCGGCGGCCGAATCACGCTTACCGAGTCGATGGATGAGGCGGTGAAGGGGGTGGATTTCATTTACGCTGACGTATGGTTATCCATGGGAGAAGCAAAAGAACTTTGGGAGGAGAGGATCCAGGAGATGCTGCCTTACCAGGTGAACAAAGCCATGATGGAAAAAACCGGAAATCCGAAGGTGAGGTTCATGCATTGCCTTCCGGCGTTTCACAACAACGATACCGAAGTTGGCCTGGAGATCTACAAGAAATACCAGCTCAACGGGCTGGAGGTGACGGATGAGGTGTTTGAATCTCCGGCGTCCATCGTATTTGATGAAGCGGAAAACCGGTTACATACCATCAAAGCCGTGATGGTAGCTACGCTTGGGACTTAATTGATCGGAACCACTTTCCCGTGTTCGCATTTCAGCGTTCGGGAAGGATACTTTTCAAACATGGCATAATTGTGAGTCGCCATCAGGACCGCGCGCCCTGTTTTGGAGATATCCATCAGCAGACTGATGATCCCTTCCGAGCTTTCGGGATCCAGGTTGCCAGTCGGCTCGT
>JAFGNY010000063.1 GCA_016926765.1 Bacteroidales bacterium
GCCATGGCAAGGATTTGTGAAATTACCGGCAAGACATACATGAAAGGAAATAAAGTTTCCCATTCAAATAAAAAAAGCAAACGGGTATTTCATCCCAACCTGCAAACCAAGACCTTTTTTATCCCCGAGGAAGATAAATATATCACGCTGAAAGTTTCTACCGAAGGTATCCGGAATATCAATAAAAAAGGGATTTCTGCCTGCCTCAAAGAGGCCCGCGAAAAAGGATTACTGGCAAAATAACGGACCCGAAGCGGGATATCCTATCCGGATACTTTGTCAGATCAGGTCCAATCACCCCACTGTTACCCTGTGTAACAGTTTTTTTTTACCTGGAAGAGTGGAAATAAATCAGGGCTGAATTCGTTTATCAACCAGTTCTCTTAATTTTACCTGAATGAATCTTCGCCTGCACTTACTGATCATTACACTGGTGGTTCTATTCAGCGGAGTTAAAAGTAGTGCACAGGAAATAGATGATTCAACCGGTCTGGACAACCAGGGTGCTTATTATGATGCCTTTCTCTGGGAAAAAGACAGAAAACTGGTACAGTTTACGGGGATTACCATCACTGCCGACAGTCTGACAGCCGTTCCCTTTGCAAAAATTATCGTTAAAACGACGCGGGCAGGGACTACCACCGATGCGATGGGTTACTTCTCTTTTGTGGCCCATATCGGCGACACCATCCTGTTCAACGCCCTCGGCTACAAACCTACCTCCTTCATCATCCCTGATACAATCCGGCACAAGCGCTATTCACTGATCCAGTTGATGACAGCCGACACCCTCACCCTACCGGTTGCAATCATTTTTCCATGGCCGACTTATGAAGAGTTCAAAGAGGCCTTCCTCAACCTGGATATTCCTGATGATGACCTGGAACGTGCACGGAAAAACCTGTCGGCATCAAAAATCATGATGATGGCCGATCAGCTACCAATGGATGGCCGGATGAACTACAACAACTATATCCAAAACCAGACGAGCAAGCTATATTATTTCGGGCAGCAACAGCCCTTTTCTATCTTCAATCCCTTCGCCTGGGCACAGTTCATTAAAGCCTGGAAAGAGGGTAAATTCAAACGGAAAACTTACGAGGATTAGCGTCGAAGATGTACAAATGGTTTATCATTACCGGTTTTTTCCTGTTCGTTCTCGCCTGGAACTCCATGGCGCAGGTGGCCACGGTGACCGGTTATGTATCCAACGAAGAGGGGAATCCATTGGAATATGTCAACCTGGCTGTTAAAGGGACATCCGGCGGGACGACAACCGATAAAAAAGGGTATTTCTCCCTCGATATCCCTGCAGATCAGGAGGTGGTCATCCTCTTTTCATTCGTAGGGTTTCAGCGTGATTCCCTGGTAATCACTCTTCCCGCTGGCGGCAGGGAAATGGAATCCGTCACGCTGAAAGAGACCACTACCCAGCTCAGTACAATCGAAGTGAAAGATGAACAACTCAGGACAAGTACGTTCAACCGGATCGACCCTAAAACCATCTCCTTTATTCCCACCATCAATGCCAGTGTGGAGGATATCATCAAAACACTTCCCGGCGTTTCTTCGCGCGATGAACTTAGCTCCCAGTACTCGGTCAGAGGAGGGAACTACGATGAAAACCTGGTATTTGTCAACGACATCGAAGTGTACCGGCCTTTTCTTGTCCGTTCGGGACAACAGGAAGGAATGAGTTTTCTAAACCCCGATCTGGTCTCCGGGATCCTCTTCTCAGCAGGAGGATTTGATGCAAAATATGGAGATAAACTCTCGTCCGTTCTGGATATCCGGTACAAGAAGCCACAGGCTTTTGCCGGATCATTCGACATAAGCCTGATGGGGGCCAATGCCCACCTGGAAGGAACTTTTGCAAAAAAACGGTTCTCTTACCTGATTGGCGCCAGGTACAAGACCAATACCTATTTCCTGAAGGGACTCGATACCAAAGGCAACTACAAACCCCGGTATTTTGATATCCAGGGGATGCTCTATTACGATGTTTCGGATAAGGTGGAGATTTCACTCCTGGGATACTATTCCAATAACAAGTTCAATCTCATCCCCGAAACCCGGGAAACCAGCTTCGGAACACTCGATGAAGCCTATAAGATCAAGATCTACTTCGATGGGAACGAAGTAGACCTCTACCGTAACTGGTTAACGGGCCTGACCCTGACATACCGGCCAACGGAGAAGATGAAGCTACGTTTTATTTCCAGTGTGTACCAGACGAAAGAAAGTGAGACCTACGACATCTCGGGTGAATACTGGATCGGGAGACTGGAAACATTCCAGGGAAGTTCAGAGTATGGCGAAGTGACGGAAATTCTGGGAGTTGGCGCTTACATGAACCATGCCCGGAATTACCTTGACGGAACGGTTTTCAACCTTGAACACAGGGGTTCGCTGGAGAAAACCATCAACCAGATTGAATGGGGAATCCGTTACCAATATTCCTATTTTGGAAACCGGATGAATGAATGGGAGCTGCAGGATTCAGCCGGTTATAGCCTGCCCCGGCCTGTCGACTCCATCGGGACTCCTTACCCGGATCATGATCCCCTGATCCTGAAAAGTTACATCAAAACAACCCAAAACCTCGGTACCAGTCTGATCTCTGCCTTTGCACAGGACACCTGGACATTCAAGCTGAGGCAAACCGATATTGCCCTGACGGCAGGTGTCAGAGGGATCTGGTACAGTTACAACAACCAGGTCAACATCAATCCCCGGATAAATCTTGCTTTCAAACCGCATTGGCGAACCGAAACCACCTTCCGCATCTCTTCCGGATACTACTCCCAGCCTCCTACTTTCAGGGAGATAACCGATCTCCAGGGGAATATCGTTTCCAACCTGAAGGCGCAGACATCCATCCAGGTACTTGCCGGCAGCGACCTCTATTTCAGGGCATGGAACCGTCCCTTTAAATTTGTGGCAGAAGCTTACTACAAATATGTTAAGAACCTGATCCCTTATGAGATCGACAACCTCAACATCCGCTATTACGGAACCAACGATGCCCATGGATATGCCACGGGCATTGATTTCCGCATCAACGGAGAGTTTGTGAAAGGAGCGGAATCGTGGGCAAGCCTCTCTTTCATGAAGACAGAAGAGTATTATGAAGGAACCTGGATCCCGCGGCCTACGGATCAACGCATCAACCTCAGTATCTTTTTCCAGGATTATATCCCGAAGTTTCCTACCTGGAAAGTGGCGATCACACTCTATTATGGCACAGGCTTACCCGTAGGGCCTCCCGATTCCCCTCGTTCTACCCACACCCTCCGGATCCCGGCATACAAGCGGGTCGACATCGGGATCTCCAAACAGCTCATCGGAGAACGGACACACTACAAGAATCCGAAAAACATCCTGCGAGCCTTCAAATCCATGTGGGTTTCCCTGGAAATCTTTAACCTCCTTCAGCTCAGTAATACCATCTCTTACCTTTGGATTACCGACATCACCAACCGCCAGTATGCCATCCCCAACTACATGACACCACGGACGTTCAATTTGAAGTTGTATGCGGCGTTTTAACTGGCATAGGGGCGACCTGGCAGGTCGCCCCTACCAGATATCATCAATGCGTTGCATGGTAACGGCTTCCGGTATTCTGCATCATCAGCCTCTCCCACTCCTTTCCGTAACCAGGCTGAGAAGGGCCGGGAGGGATGCCTTTCCCGTTTCCGTTGTCGAGCAACTTTCTGTCTTCGGCTTTCTTCACATTGCCGTCCATGTACCGCATGAAAAGATAGTGAAACAGTTCCATCCAGTCGGTGACAAGCTGATCGCCTGTGGTGACCGAAAATTGCGTGATATACTCCCGGGCTTCTGCAGGAGACTGTTTGTATAAAGCACTGGCCGTTGAATCTACCTTTGAGATCTCTTCAATGAATTTCGTTTGCAGCTCGTTCTGATAGACTTCCACCTCAGGGTGAATCAGGTCATACCGTGTATAGACCCAGTTGTTCACGAGGTTGAACGTCCAGAAAGCCGAGTGGTCGTTCCAGGTGATCATCGAACCATTACCCCAGGTATAACTTTGCGGAATGGCGTTCATCCCGCAATACATGGGAGCATACACCGAACCGTCGGTATCGTCAACACCAAACCAGAAAATCCCTCCGATAGGATCGGGCAGCCAGTTCCTCGACTGAGCTACAAAACTGTAACCGGTTTGCTGTGTAGCAATCGAGCGTTCGTTGCAATAGGTAATGCTGTCGATCGTAAAGACCATCGGGCGCCAGCGGTAGGGAAGATGAAAAGGGCCTGCGCCGATGCCATCATTGAACTCGAGAGGGGTTTCCTCAAAATGGTCCCGCATGCTGAACATGACATCCTCCAGTGAGATTTTCTCATCCGGTTTCACCCATAACGGCATCCTGTTGGAAGCGAACCCGTTGGGGTTCGGACTTCCGTCGTTAAACTGATCCAGATGCTCCACCCTTCCGCAGGCATATCCGGTGATCGACGCATTGTTTCTTATCCCGCTGTTGTAGCGCCGGAAAAAGGTCCAGATACGGGCATCGCAAAAGCGGGCACCGCCAAAATCCACCGGGTTATAGACATCCGAGAAGCTGAAATCTGCATCGGTTCCGGAATAGTAGCCATGTGCCCTGGCAAAACGGATCACATCCTGGGAATGAAAACAGTGTTGGTTTTTGTCATTCCATTTGTTCTCGCCGGAAAATGGAAATGTCGTGATCCTGGCCTGGTTGGCATGGCCGCAGATATACCCATCGGGAACCTGTAATGCCACCCATACCGCTCCCTTCTCAAAAGCTCCCTTCCCGATAATCTCCATGATCCAAGCTTCGTTGGCATCGGAAACCGATAAGGATTCCCCTGCAGAAGAATAACCATATTCTGCCACCAAAC
>JAFGNY010000064.1 GCA_016926765.1 Bacteroidales bacterium
ATGAAAAAAGCATTTATTACCGGTATCAGCGGGCAGGACGGCTCGTATCTTGCCGAATTGTTACTGGAGAAAGGGTACGAGGTGCACGGCATGATCAGGAGGTCAAGCCTGGAAACCAGGACCCGGATCGATCATCTTTACCAGGATCCCCACACGGCCGGAAGAAGGTTTTTCCTCCATTTCGGTGACATGACCGACTCCTCATGCATTCTATATCTTATGGAAAAGATCAGGCCTGATGAGATCTACAACCTGGCAGCCCAGAGCCACGTCAGGGTTTCGTTTGAAACGCCTGAGTATACCGCTAACGTGGATGCCATCGGCGCCCTGCGGATCCTGGAGGCGATGAGAACCCTGAAAATGAACAATACAGCCAGGTTCTATCAGGCCTCTTCCAGTGAGTTATTCGGGAAAGCACAAACCATCCCGCAGAATGAACTAACCCCGTTCTATCCCAGGAGCCCCTATGCAGCCTCCAAAGTTTATTCATACTGGGCAACCGTGAATTACCGTGAAGCATATGGAATGTTTGCCACCAACGGGATCCTGTTCAACCATGAATCACCGCGGAGGGGGGATAGTTTCGTTACAAAAAAGATCGCCCAGAATGTTGCAATGATCCAACAGCAGAAACTGGAAACTATGTACCTTGGAAATCTTGACGCAAAACGAGACTGGGGCTTTGCTCCCGATTTTGTGGAGGCTATGTGGAGGATGCTGCAGTATGACCGGCCGGAAGATTTCGTGATCGCAACCGGCGAGACCCATACGGTAAGGGAATTTGTCGAAAAGTCTTTTCAATATATTGATATCCAAATCAGGTGGGAAGGGGAGGGTGTCAACGAATCGGGTATCGACAGCAAATCGGGAAAAACACTTGTTAAGATTGATCCCTGGTATTTCCGTCCTACCGAGGTGGATATATTACTGGGAGATTTCTCAAAGGCGAAACGGCTTCTGAACTGGGAACCAACGGTGAGATTTGAAGAACTGATCGGGATCCTGGTAAACGATGCACTCTCACAGAAAGGCCACAATTAATAGTTACTATGAAGAAAACCTATATCATTGCTGAAATGGCCTGGAGCTATACAGGCTCCTTCGAAACGGCCATCCGGATTCTGCGCTCGGTGAAAGAAGCGGGGGCAGATGCCATCGGTATTCACCTCACAAATATGGAAACTTACATGACCCGCGATTACAGGTGCCTGGCCGGTCAAACCCTCTCGGCACGCGGAGATGACCAGGGAGATGCGGAAGATGTATACGGATACCTGGATAAGATCAACATGAAAAACGAGGAGTGGATTCGTTTCGGGGAAGAGGCATCCCGGCTGGACATTGATGTCGTAGCCATGTGCAACGACTTCGAGAGTTTCCTGTTCAGCAAACAGATGCCGGTTAAAAAATATGTCATCGCCGCCTCCCTGTTCTATGAGTTCGATTTCATCCGCGAGATCATCCGGTACAACAACAACGTGATCATACGCATCGGCGGGGCTAACCTGAAGGAGATTGACGGGATTGTCTCATTTATCCTTGGGGTCGATCCTGCCTCCCAAATCAATCTCCTGGCCGGGATCCAGCTCTATCCTACCCCGATCGATCAGCTTCAAATCGGTTCCATCCCTGCCATTCAGGAACGGTATCTGGGAAAAAATGTCACCGTAGGATTGGCTGACCATATCGACGGGGATCACCCATATGCAATCTACCTGCCCGCCCTTGCTCTTTCATTTGGGATTGACACAATTGAGAAACACATCACGACCGACAGAAAGGAGAAACTCGAAGATTATGAGGCCGCTTTGGGCGGCCATGCATTCAGGGAGTTCGTAACCTTCATCCGCACTGCAGAAACAGCACTGGGCGACGGGTCACTGGATTACCTCGTCAACCCGCAGAATGAAAAATACCGGTTGGTCCTGCGCAAGCGGATCGTGGCAGCCAGACCGATACCTGCCGGAACAGTCATCTCGCGTGAACATGTTGCATTCAAACGAAATGATTTTGGTCTGGAACTGGAGTACCTGGAAGAGGTGATCGGCAGGAAAGCAATCCGTCATATCGAAGTTGATGAAGGTATCAGAAAAGAGGATGTAGCATGAGCAACGCAGTACTGATTACGGTCCGGCTTAAATCGACCCGGCTGAAGAAAAAGGTTATGCTGGAATACAAAGGAAAACCTGTGCTTGAGTACATGACCAACAGGCTGAAACACAATTTTGACGGTCGGGTGGTCATCTGCACATCCACTCATCCCGAAGACATTCCACTCGTTGATTTTGCCCGAAAAGCAGGTATAGAATGCTTCGCCGGCTCAGAGGAAGATGTTTTGGAGCGGTATTTTGAGACCTGTAAGGCGTTTGGACTGGATAAGATATATATCGTATACGGCGACGAACCTTTTACGGATATCGATACCATGCGATGGAATTTTGATACCCTTACCCTGGATGAGCCGATGTGGATCAAGAATGATGCCCTGCCGGAAGGCACTTATGGATACGGATTGAATTTCAAGGGGATTGAATACCTCCACCGGAACAAGCTATCGGAAAATCTTGAAGTCTGGCAGATAATGGCTTCCGAAATGCCGATCAGGAAAATCGAATCGCATACTGGAATGAGGAATGTTTATGAGAATATTCGTCTGACCATTGACTATCCTGAAGATTTTGACGTGTTCAAGAGGATTATAGACTATATCGGAAAGGACTATACCGGAGTAAAACTGGCTGAGCTTGTCAAGCTTTATAACACGCTGGACCTCTATAAAATCAACGGATTCAGGATTGAGGAATACAAAGCCCGGATCAAGGCTCAGGGAACTATAAACCAATAATACAACAGGAGGTAACATGAATGCTCATCGCAACGAGACAAAAAAATCAGAAGAACTATGGCAAAGAGCCTGCAACGTCATCATGGATGGTACGCAGCTCTATAGCAAGGGACCTATGATCGGGGTGGATGGCGTGTATCCCAAGTACCTCAGGAAAGGCAAAGGCAGTCATGTCTGGGATGTGGACGGGAACGAGTTCATCGATTATACCTCAGGTGTGGGATCAGTGGTCCTGGGATATGGTTATGAAAGGGTGAAAGATGCCATATCAAAACAACTCGAAGACGGGACCAACCTGGGATTAATTCATCCGCTGGAGGTGGAAGTGGCCGAACTGATCTGCGAAACCATCCCCTGCGCAGAGAAGGTCAGGTTCCTTAAAACCGGAGCCGATGCCACCTCCGCAGCAGCCAGGATCATGCGGGCCTATACCGGCAGGGACCTCATCATCAAAGGGGAATATCATGGATGGCACGACTGGTGCATGGCCGCCTCAAAACGGAATGCCGGCATTCCTGAAACCATTCATAACAGCGTAATCTACGCCGAATACAATGACCTGAAAAAACTGGAAGAGTTGTTCTTACAGTATCCTGACCGGATTGCGGGCATCATCATGGAACCGGTCCAGTTGGATCCGCCGGAGGACAACTATCTTGTAAAGATGAAGGCACTTTGTCATGAACATGGTGCACTTCTGGTTTTTGATGAGATTGTCACGGGATTCCGGTTTGATGTGGCAGGAGCCCAGAAGTATTTCAATGTGATCCCCGATATGGCCTGTTTCGGTAAAGGGATCGCTAACGGCATGCCCCTCTCCTGTGTGGCCGGGAGAAGGGAGATCTTTGACCGTGTGCAGGGGCGGATCTTCATGTCGACCACCTTCGGAGGGGAGATGCTTTCCCTTGCAGCAGCCAAAGCCAACATTCTGGAGATCAAGGAAAAGAATATCGTCCGTGACCTTTGGAAGAAAGGGGAACAGTTGAAAGAAGGGGCCAATACGATCTTCAGGGAAACAGGCGCTGACCTGCAGTGCAAAGGTTATCCCGTACGCCTGCTGATCCTATCCACTTATCCGGATCCGCGACAGGATGTTCTCCTGCGGTCACTGTTCTTGCAGGAGGTGGTCAAACGGGGTGTCCTGATGGCCTGGCAAATGTTTCCAATGTATATGCACAGCGAGGAGGATATCCGGCTGACCCTGGATGCATTCCGTCAAGCAGCGATGATCTGCCGGAATGCGACAGATCAGAACAACGTGGCAGACCGCCTGGAAGGGAAACCGGTGGACTGGATAGAAGTGTTATGACAGATTTCAGTGAAAGATTAAACCGGCTAATCCCCGGCGGCGCGCATACATACAGCCGGGGGGATGACCAGTATCCCGGAAATGCCCCGGCGATACTTGTCCGGGGAAAAGGGTGTTATGTATGGGATCCTGACGGGAATAGGTACCTTGATTACGGGATGGCCCTCCGGGCCAATACCATCGGATATGCTTACGATCCCGTGGATGAAGCCGCAT
>JAFGNY010000372.1 GCA_016926765.1 Bacteroidales bacterium
GAGCAACCTGATGTGGTCCATCTTTCGAATGCCTTGTTGATTGGATTGGCCGGACGTATCAGGGAAAAGGTCAACGCGCTGGTGATCTGTTCGCTCCAGGATGAAGATGTTTGGGTGGATGCCATGCACGAAGAATACAGGGAGCGCATCTGGAAGTTGATGGCGGAAAAAGGAAAG
The DNA here is from genome assembly GCA_016926765.1 of Bacteroidales bacterium. Classification (GTDB taxonomy): domain Bacteria; phylum Bacteroidota; class Bacteroidia; order Bacteroidales; family FEN-979; genus QYOJ01. The sequence goes on from JAFGNY010000372.1 coordinate 178, forward strand.
GATGTAGATGGATTCATCGCGGTCAGCCATTTTTTCGCCGGGAGGATGAAACAACGCATGAAGATCCCCGACGATAAGCTTCATGTAGTGCATATTGGCATCAACCCTGCTGCTTATCAACCCTCCCTTCCGGCCACAGATCCCCCTGCTATCGGATTTCTTTCGCGGATAAATGAGGAAAATGGATTCGGATTGCTTGTGGATGCATTTATTGAATTGAAAAAAGAGGAGTCTTTTTCATCCGTACGGCTCATTGCCACCGGAGGCATGACGAAAGATGACAAATCCTTTATTAACAAACAGGTGCAAAAAATGCAACGGGCTAATCTTTCAGGGCAGGTCGACATACTTCATGAGTTCCGTCAGGATCGGCTGGAGGAATTTTTCAGGTCCATCACACTGCTCTCGGTTCCCGTTTTGAACGGAGAGGCATTTGGGCTTTATCAACTGGAAGCGCTGGCCTCCGGGGTTCCCCTCGTCCAACCCGCTGTGGGTGCATTTCCCGAGATCGTTGAAGCTACCGGTGGCGGCGTGCTCTATCAGCCTAACACCGCCCCGGTCCTTGCGGCGAAACTTGCAGAGGTGCTGGCCTCTCCGTCACGGATTGAACAGATGAGCCGTAATGGAATGGAGGCAGTTGCACAAAAGTTTGACTCGGATCATCTTCTTCGTAAAACGACAGGTATTTATCAGCAGATTCGTGAACGTAAACAATGAGAATATGTTAGCAGAACTTCACCAGATAGCAAAAGAGTATGACCACCCGGTTTTAAACGGGATCTCTCTCACGATTCGCCGTGGGGATTCCATCGCGATCATTGGTCCCTCTGGAGCCGGTAAGAGTACATTGCTGAACATTTTGGGAACCCTTGATCGTCCTTCATCGGGACAGGTGGTTCTCAATGGGGAGGCCGTCGAATTGCTGGATGATAACCAATTGGCAGACAGGCGGAATCATTTCATTGGGTTTGTATTTCAGCTTCATTACCTGCTTCCCCAACTTACATTATTGGAAAATATTCTCCTTCCGCTTCTTCCCGAAAAAGACAAACCGACTATCAAAGCAGCAGAGGCAAGGGCATTGCGGCTCATTGACCGGGTTGGGCTCAACAATCGGATCAACCGCCTTCCGGGAGAACTTTCAGTTGGGGAATGCCAGCGTGCTGCCGTTGTCAGGGCCCTGATCAACCAGCCCGGGCTGCTGCTGGCAGATGAACCGACAGGGTCGCTGGATGAAGAGAATGCAACCACTCTTGGAATCCTGCTTGCTGAACTAAACCGCGAAGAAGAGATGGGCATGGTATTGGTAACACACTCCATGGAATTGGCCAAACGGATGAAGGTAATTTACCGTCTGCACCTGGGGCGGCTTGAAAAAATGGAGGAGGCATGAAGATCCGACAACTGATCTTCCGGAATCTTCGCTATTACCGCCGGCCTTACCTGGCCGTTTTGGCCGGTGTAATCGTCAGCACTGCCGTACTGACCGGAGCCCTGCTTGTTGGAGATTCTGTGAAAGGGACGCTCGGAAGACTAACAGAACTCAGGCTGGGAACTACATACTGGGCTGTCCAACCGGCCGACCGCTTCTTCAGGTCGGAACTGGCCGATGAATTGTCACAAAAACTGGAACACCCTGTTGTTCCGGGGATGTTGTTGACTGGAATTGGAGTCAATCCCTTGACCGGGAACCGGGTCCAGGATATCCAGATCGCCGGGATTGACAGAAATTTCACCACGCTGTGGAAAACACCTGTCGTCGTTCCGGAAACAGATGAAGTCGTCATCAGTGAAAATCTGGCGACAAAACTGGAGCTTCAGATTGGCGATCCCCTCTTGATCCGGCTTCCCAGAGTGGCAAAAACTCCTCAAAATGCTCCTTTCGTGTCGGATAAAACTCCGCCGGTCTCCCTCCGACTGACCATTTCGGCAATTGCAGGAGAGGAGGCAATGGGGCGCTTCAGCCTGAAGAGCAATCAGCAGGCCCCCTTCAATGCCTTTGTTTCACTGACCCAGCTTTCTGCAAGAGTGGGTCTTCCGGGATCAGCCAACTTCCTGCTTGTGCCTGAAAAAGAAAAAGACACCATTACATTGACGCACCTGGAGGATGTTTTACGGAACACCTGGCAGATGGCGGATGCCGGAATCCGGTTGGCTCCACTGGATGAAAACGGGCTTACACAACTCACAACCGACCGGATATTTTTCGACGACCAAACCGCAGACGCGGTCAGGGATGCTTTCCCTGACGCCAGGCCTGTACTGACGTACCTCGCTAACAGCCTTGTTTTCAACGGAAACGAAACACCCTATTCATTTGTTACGGCCATAACGGATGGAATTCTGCCGGTTCAGCCGCCTCCCGGTAAGATCCTGGTGACCGACTGGCTGGCTGCCGATCTGGGGATTCAACCCGGAGATTCCCTTACGATGACCTATTTTGTGATGGGACCTCTCCGAAAGCTTGAGGAAGAACGTTCCAGGTTTCAAGTATCAGGCATGATCCCATTGACCTCTGTACCTTTTGGCGAATCATTCATGCCAGAGTTTCCAGGAATTGCCGATGCCGGACAGTGCAGTAGTTGGGAAACCGGGACACCGGTGAACCTGGATCGTATCCGGGAGAAGGACGAAGCGTATTGGAACAGGTTCCGGGGTACCCCTAAAGCATTCATCTCAATGGAAGATGGTAAACGACTGTGGAATAATTCGTTCGGAACAGTCACCTCTTTCCGTTACGTCCAAAAACCAGGAGACCAAAAAACACTCCTGATGAATGCGCTGGATCCGTCATGGCACCAGATGGATTTTCAGCCGGTTCGGGAACAGGGCCAGTATGCAGCTGCTAACTCGACAGATTTTAGCGGGCTTTTCCTGAGTCTCAGTTTCTTTCTTATCGTTTCCTCACTGCTGCTCACTGCGATGCTTTTCTCCCTTCACGCCCAGACAAGAATTCCCGAATTCGGCGTGCTTTCAGGACTGGGATTTCGCGAACGGTTGATCAGAGGCCTCCTATTTTCGGAAGCCCTGCTGGTGGCTATCCCTGGTGTGGTGCTTGGATCTGCCGGGGGAATTCTTTATAACAAACTAATATTGTACGGTTTAAACACTCTATGGCAGGATGCCGTAAGAACTTCGATGCTGAAGATGGAAGTGCACGTTTCTACTCTTGCACTGGGGGCGGCGTGTGGATTTTTACTTGCTTTGAGTGTTCTCTACCTGTCGTTAAGAGGTCAGATGCGACAAATGATCTCGGTCAGGGTAAAAGATACCATTCCCGTCAAGGTAGCCGGAATGAGGCGAAAAAAAGTTGCTTGGGCAATTGTTGGAACATTTCTGGTTACCTGCTCTGTTGGGTTGTTGGTGTTTTTACTTGCAGAAAAATCCACTCTCAACGCCACGTTGTTTCTTTTAGCCGGCGCCCTGATGTTGATGGGTGGGATTGCCCTGCTTTATGCCGGGATCATCTGGAGGGCGGAAAAACCTCTCGGCAGGAGAGCAGGCCTGCTCCTGACGGTCGTGAGACTGGGATCCTTAAAACGGGCCAGAAGTATTTCGGCAATCATCTTACTGGCATTGGGAACCTTTACGATCGTGATCACCGGAGCCAACCGGAAAACCTTTTACGGCACGGAAGGTGAACGCACCTCGGGAACCGGAGGCTTTCTCCTTTGGGCAGAAACGACGATGCCTCTGCAGTATGATCTGAATTCCGATGAGGGAACAAGCCATTTTGCACTCGAAGAGGAACCTCTGTTAAGGAATGTCAGGTTCTCCCAACTCTATCGTCGTGATGGGAATGATGCCAGCTGCCTGAATCTGAACCTGGTTCCTCAACCCATGATTCTCGGGGTGCCTGCGGAGGATTTTGACTCCATGGGCGTTTTCAGACTGGCCGCTGCGCTACCCGGAGTGGACATGAAACACCCATGGAAAGTTCTTGAAGGGGAGCTATCGCCGGATGTGATCCCGGCCTTTGCTGATCAGACGGTGATCACATGGGGGCTGGAGAAACAGGTTGGCGACACCCTGGTCTACACAGATGAATTGGGAAAAGAGTTCCTGGTCAGATTGATGGGAGGCTTGGAGAACTCCATTTTCCAGGGATATATTCTGATTTCCGACAGCCTCCTGCTACGCAGGTACCCGTCTATCAATGGTACAAATATCCTCCTTGCCGATGGGCCAATTGATGGCCGGGATGAAATTGCAGGCAGGCTTGAAGAGCTCTTTCTGGATGAAGGAATGAGGATTACCCCTGCCTCGGTCAGGCTGGCTGAATTCAACTCCGTGGAGAACACCTATCTTACCATCTTTATGCTGCTCGGAGCCCTTGGCGTCCTGATCGGCACCATCGGATTCGGGATCATCCTCTGGAGGAACAATCTCGAGCGGTCAAACGAGATGGCTCTTTACTTTGCGATCGGCTTCCGGAAACAATTCATCCGGACACTGCTGATGACGGAATATTTCCTGATCCTTCTCTCCGGGATGACTCTTGGAATTGTTGGTGCTGCAGCAGGGATCTTACCCTCATGGATCTCTCCCGCTTACCGGATGCCGGAGGGCTTTCTGGCTATCATTCTGGCGTTGATCTGGATTAGCGGGACACTCTGGATCTACTTTCCCGTGAGAGAACTGTTGAAACGGAATCCCTGATCCCGGGAACGTTCGTACTCCCATCCCCTCACACCTACTTCGGGTGTGTCAACTCGCGGGAGCCATTGACATACTTCACCACGAATGCTCCCTTTAAACCGGGCTTTAAGCGGAGACTGGCGGCAAGCTGTTTCGCTTCGGCTTCATTGTCAAATTCCCCGACATAATAGCGGTAATATCCTTCAGAGAATTCTTTTGTAACCGGTTGGCTTAGTTTGAAATACTCCTGAATGCTGCCGGCGCTTTTTTGTCCGGATGAAGAGGAGAAGATCTGAACACGATAGAAACTATCGGATTCACTACCGAAAGGCTGCCCGGATAATTGATCTGCCGTTTCTTGTATTTCAGGGTGCAATGTAAGCGTATCAACCGTTGTAGCGACAGGCATGGGAGTTAGTTGCTTTGAAGAAAAGGGAGCCGGACGGGTAATGGAAACGGTATCGGACTTAACAGGACTTTCTGGTGCAGGAGGTTGGGATTTGGCAAGTACAACAGGAGGCATGGTGGCTTTCACGGCATCCAGCTTCACCGGGTTCCGGCGGTTGAAGTTGAAAACCAGGTTAAGGGATATGTAAGAGTAGAGATCATACTGGAACCCGCCAACCGTGGCATCCAGTTTATCAGAGTTCACTCCTCGCAAGGTCCATTCGACACCCAGGTTCACTTTATCATAGATAGTGAAATAGGCGCCCAATCCGGCCGGAATAACCCATTCTGTCGTCCAGTTTGATGCGGATCCGCTCCCGCCACTGGACTGACCGGTGACCAGGTCTGTCTTTTTGGTGATCCAGTTCGACATACCCACTCCAACAGTCCCATAAATGAAAAAAATCCGTTTTGGTTTGTACCGGAAGAGCAGGTTGCTGAAGTTGATGGTGGTGTTGAGGTTATATTCCAGGATATTGCCGGTGAAGGACTGGTTCATGGGCTTGCCGTCCGAATAATTTTTCCTGAAACTATAGATCTCTCCATAGAGAGCTTGTCCCCTCAGTGCGAAGACATGGCTAAGCTGGCGAATCAGGTAAAAGGTCCCGGCGTATTTGATTTCATTGAAGGTTGAAATGCCAGGTGCGATCCTGTAAGGATTCATGTCACCATAGAAAATGGTCGGACCTCCCCCCACGCCTACCGACCAGTTGCCATACCATTTCTTGCTTAATACGCCCTGAGTCTGGGAAAAGGAACTTCCGGGGATCAGAAGAAATCCCAGGAAAGAGATAGAAAGAATCAATTGTCGCATTGAGATCAGGTAGATATGCCGGATA
>JAFGNY010000373.1 GCA_016926765.1 Bacteroidales bacterium
ACCCGGAAGGAGGTGAGGTTCTGGAAGAAATGGGTGCCCTGACTCGGATCGATCCGGTAGTTCTCGAGGCTGGATTCCACGATGAGACGCGCTGCCGAGATCTGAGGCCACCGGATAGGTATTCCCAGCCACGGGTCGCTCGATCCCCAACGTCCGGGGCCGATCAGGATGTAATTCTTGTTTTCCGCCACGAAACGGTTGTTGATCTCTTCGAGCTGGGGAGCAAGCTGCAGGCTTTTCGAAGCATCAAAGACATCTGGTTTGATATAAATGATATCGGCAATATCAGTGATGATCCCATTCCCCAGCGCAGCATTTGAGATCAGAATCGTATCCTGCTGCTGAATGGTTTCAGGGTTGAGATGAATGGTCTCATCACGCCCGGCAATAGGACGGATCTGGAGAACGCTGAACAACCGTGGCTCGCCTTTTGGGACATCCAGATGAACAGCAAACTCAATTTCCACCGGCGTGTTCATCTCCTTTTGCCCGATCTCCAGTAGCTCCTGCAAGATGGTTGCCAGGGGAAACGTGCCGTGGTTAAGAATATTGGAAAAGGTGATCAGCCGTTTGCCGGTTGCCAGCATTCCATCCCTGATTGAGTGGGAATTGTAATCGTAGGTTGAGGCAACCAGTTTCAACGCTGAATCGCCTTCGGCATCCTTGATTTTAAGTTTCAGCAGATTGATCGTTTCGTCGCAATCGGGATGAAAACTATCGGGATTCAGATCCAGGGCATAAAAGATCTTCTGTGTTTCGGTAAGCGCCAGTTCAGGGGTAGAGAGCTGTAAGATCTTTTTCGGGTAGCGGGGCGAGAACCGGATCCCATTTCCCCCATCAACAATATACTTTCCCAATCCAAAAGCGATATTGGCGATGCCATCGTTCGGATGCTCCGGGGCAATCGGATAAAAGTTGATGGACCGTGCCACACCTGATACTGTCGGATAAAACCGGCCAGTATATTGTTTCCCTGTGACCTCCTGGAGGACAATCGCCATCTTTTCCTCATCAATCATGTTCAGTGTGGCAGCCATGTAGGCTTTGCTGTCGTGAAAAAAGGCTGAGGCATATACGCTTTTGATAGCTTCACTCAATTTCTCGATCATCATCCGGTCATTGAACCGGATGTTCGGGATCATATAGGTGGAGTAAATTCCAGCAAACGGCTGATAATGTGAATCTTCTAAAAGTGACGAGGATCTGACCGCCACAGGATTGCGGATGCAGGTGATGAATTTATACAGATCTTCATGGATCTGAAACGGAATCCTGGCAGTCACAAAATGATCCAGGATTTCCCGGTCGGTGCGGTTAGACAGGGCAATTTCATAGAGATTATTCTCTTCCATGAATTCATCAAAAACATCGGTTCCGATGACCACAGTCCGGGGTATCGAAACAATTACGCCAGGATATTTGTCAGTGAGTCTGTTCCGTTTGATCAGAGAATCGAGAAACGCTAACCCTCTTGCCTTCCCTCCAATGGATCCCTGTCCGATCCGGCCGAAGTGAAGAAATTCGTCATACCGGTCGCGGTCAAAATCAGCAATCACCCCCCGGGCTTTGTTGATCCTGAATGCTGTAATGGAGTCGTAGATATATCGTTTAGCGGCATCCATATCTCTGAACTCCGTTACGGAAACCTCGGCAAACATCTCGGCAATTGAAAACAAAGCCCTGGCATTAAGCCACTTGGAAAATCTGTTTCGTTGCATGTGATAGAGCAGGGAATCATCCGGAATCTCAAAGATCCGTTCCTGCATCGAGCGCAGATCGGCGACACGACAGATCTCTCGACCATTCTTCGGATCAATGAAGACGAAATCACCGAACGAAAAATGTTCGTTGATATAGTTCCTTAACTCCATCGAGAGGGTCTTGGAAACCTTGTTCACAAATCCTACCCTCATCTGGTGGGCAACATCTTTGTATTCCACATCGGACGACTGGAACAAAACGGGCATAAATTCATCTTCCGACCGGATCTTCTTTACGAACTTGATCCCGGCAGTTTTATCGGTCTCGCCCTGGCGCTTAAAGCTGATATCGGTGATAATGCCAAGCAGGTTATTCCTGTACTTCTCCCACATTTCAACCGCCACTTCGTAGTTTGTGGCCAGTAAAATCTTCGTCCGTCCCCTCATCCTGAGCATTTTCTGATGCTCATTCAATCCTTCCGTCATGAAGGCTTTGGATTGTTTAAAGATGATTTTATAGATATTCGGAAGATAACTTGAATAGAACCGGATGGAGTCTTCCACCAGCAGAATGGCCTGCACCCCCTGCTTCACATCCTGATCGATATTCATCTTATCCTCAATCAGCTTGATAATAGCCAGCATGATATCTGCATTGCCGAGCCAGGTAAATACGTAGTCGATGGCGCTCAGGTCTTTCTGGCTGATTTTCAGACTCGCTTCCCTGGAGAAGGGTGTCAGGGCAACAATCGGGATCCTGGGATATTTCTTTTTTATCCTGAGGGCAAGATCAAAGGTGTCCGATTTTTCAATGCTGAGCATCGAGATCACCAGCTCAACATGTTTGTCCTCCAGCACAGCAAACGCCTCCGCTTCGGATGTGACCTTGATAAACTGAGGGGGGTACCGAAGATTCAGGGAGACATATTCCATGAAGATCTGCTCGTCGATCCGGCCATCCTCCTCCAGCATAAAGGCATCATAGGTACTGGATATCAGCAGCACCTGGTAGATGCGCTTCTTCATCATCAGGTTGAATTCCGTATCCAGGAAATAATACTTTGCCGGATCCAGCTTCTTTTTTTCACTCATGCCTCATGGCTTATGCCTTATGCCTGATCAGTTCTCCCTCAGAATATAGTCGTCATATTCGATCTCAAACCGCATCTTGTGTTTAGATTCCTCCATTGCCAGGTGACGGAACATCTCCTGCATCCCGGGTTGTAATGCCCGGCCGGCCAGCGCCGTGTAAAGTTTAAAGGCTGCTTTCTCCTTTTTCATCGCGAGAATCAGCGCCTCTTCATAGGACATGTCCGGTGAAGGTTTTACATCCACCAGGTAGTCTGATAGTTTCAGATCCATGATGGGAGTAGTTCCGAAAACGGCAGCGCCGTTGACCTTCACATCCATCAGTTTGGCTTTATGCTTCATCTCCTCTTCGGCAAATTCATGAAAGATCTTTTTGATCTGCTCATTCCTCGACATATCAGCCAATTTCAGATAGAAATCTATGGCTGCCTGCTCCTCCCCGATTGCAAAATCGAGGACATCGTTGATGTTATTAAAGTTGGTCATATGGTTTTTATTTCAGTTATAGGTTAGGTTTAACGTCATGGGGTCATGGAGTCATGGGGTTATGGTGTTTGCATTTCTATTTACATTTTTCATTTCCCGTTTTTCGTATTTCAATTTGTCCGCTTGTCCGCTGGTCCGCTTGTTCACATCCGTGCCTCGAATTCCTCCTCGAACCGTTTCACCAGGTAATCGCATCCATAGTTGAATGAACGATTGGAATTATCTTCTGTTGTGCAGGTAAGAGTGAGTTTGTCGGCCGGTATTTCCTCTTCCGTTTGTGGAAGGAGCCGGATGATCTCCGGAAAGACATCTTCACGACTCTCCAGTCCATTCAGACCGAACCGTTTGAGAATGTGGATCAGTTGCTCGGTGGAATCCATCCCCAGCCGCGATGGAAGGACCTTTTCAAAGGAAAGGATTACTTTCTGTGTGTTGGAAAAGGTGCCACCAATTTCGGATGGGAATGAACCAGGTAAAATCAGGTCGGCGGTTTTGGCGGTATCCGTCATGAAGTAATCCTGGACCACCTTAAACGGAACCTGCCCGATCAAACCGGCATATCTCCCCGTGATGTCGCATCCCACAGGATCTTCTCCAAAGATAAAGATATTCCTGATCTTCCCTTTCATCAGTTTTTGGTTCAATCCTTGCGGAGCTTCACCCGGAAGAGAGTCCACCTGCCACACCTCTTTCAGTTTATTCAGGTAAGCCTGGTCGGTTAATGATCTGCCACCCACACCGAAATTGCTGTCAATTCCCATGTCAAACAAGCCCTGGGCATTGTTCTTCTCTTTCAGGACGATCAGGCCATTGGCCGTTTTCCCGAGTTTCCCGGTAATCATAGCCAGGTTCATCAGGGCGAGGGCGCCATTTCCTGAAACCTCTTTCTCTGAAAAAAGAATGATCCCGTTCAGTTCGTTATTGTATTCCCGGGCAAAATCCCTGATGACCTCTTCAGTCACCCCGGCTTTTGCCACGAGTCCGGAATAATCTTCGTTCTTCATCTGCTCCCTGTAATGATCGAGGCCTTCGACACGGTCACGCAGGAACAATGCATTCTCCATCTTATTTGCCAGCAGATGATGGTTTACCGCTTTGATAAAATAGTAAAAAGAATTCACCCTGATGACCTGGTCCGCTTTATGGGACATCGTGCTCTTTTCATGAGTAGTGACGACGACAACAGGGACCTTTTTCATCATCCGCGCATTGCTCACCATAAAACCTGCTACCGCATTATCGCGGTTAATTTCTGAACCGATCAGGTAAATCCTTGAAGCCTGTTTGATCTCGCCCAGGGAGGCATTCATTGATTCATCCATCCGGTATCCTTCTCCCCTGTTGAAGTAATGGAAGCTCGCAATATTTGCTGTCTTGGCTCCGGCGCGGGCCAGTTTCTGGATCAGGTACAACTCTTCATTGGTGAGGCGTGCACCGGCAAAAAAAGCATTCTCATCCGGATCGACACCCCTGATTTTCTCCCGGATGATCTGAAAAGCCTCTTCAAATGTGATCTTCTCAAAGGTTCCGTTGAGCCGTCTCATCGGAGAGGTGATCCGGCTTCTGTCGTTCAGATAGGTATAACCAAATCGCGGGAACCGGCAAATATTCCCCTCTTCGTTGACCACTCCCGGGTTCCCGCTGACATTCATCACAAAGCCATTGAGGTGATTCAGATTCAGCGAACAACCGATTGAGCAGTAGTTGCAACTGGTTTCGGCAGGAGTTGTATGAACAGGGCCGGGTTTGAAGAGTACGTTTTCACTGATCGCTCCGGTGGGACAAGCAGAGATACACATCCCGCAGGATTCACAAGAGGTATCCTGCAGGGAATCTCCCAGACTCGGGGCGACAAAGGTTTCAAACCCCCGGTTAACGAGGCCAAGGGCATTCGCACCGACTACCTCCCGGCAGATGCGGACGCATCTCGAGCAGAGGATGCATTTGTTGTTATCGATTTCAATATAAGGATGTCTGAAATCAACCCGGTACTCCTTGAAATTTCCGGTAAAGGCCTTCTGGTCCGCATTGTATTCGGTGGCATATTGCTGCAGGTCGCAGTCGAAGAAGGCCTGGCATCCACATTCAAGACAACGCTGAGTTTCATGATAAGCCACCTCCTCGTTTTCATAACCCAGTTCTACTTCATCGAAATTCATCCGCCGGTTAGCCTCAAGTACCGGCATCTCCTCACGTAACTGTTGATGATAGTGACCGATATAATCTTCTTTTTCCTGTTTCTTGAAATGCTCCCGCATGCTGGTAAAGGGTTTCTTCAGCGGGACGATCTCTTCGCCCATGAGGTACTGGTTAGCGCTGTGGGCAGCGATTTTTGCCTGCGCGATGGCTTCGATGATGGTTGCCGGTCCGGTTACCCCATCTCCGGCTGCAAATACAGAAGGGATCCCAGTCTGAAGTGTATGCCTGATCACATCAATATCACCCCACTTATTGATTTTCAACTCCCCTTCTGCGGCATGTGCATTGATATCATCGATAAAGTTGACATCGGTTTTTTGTCCGATTGCCGCCAGGATATAATCCACCTGAATATCAAATTCCGACCCTTCAACCGGCAACGGTCTGCGCCGCCCCGAAGCATCGGGTTCCCCCAGTTCCATCCGGATACAGGTCACTGACGTTACCTCTCCCCCGGCATTTTTATTGATCTGTTTCGGGAGGGTCAGAAACAGGTATTCCACCCCTTCGAGTTTCGATTCATGAATTTCGATCGGATTTGCCGGCATCTCCTTTTCCGTCCGACGGTAGATCACGTATACTTTATCGGCATTACACCGCACAGAAGTCCGGCAGCAATCCATGGCTGTATTCCCTCCCCCTACAACGGCGATGGTTTTCCCGCTGAAATCATATCGCTGTTCTGTCACTTCCATATTTTTCAGGAAGTCGATTCCCGAGAAAACATTCTCGGCATCATCTCCTTCACATCCGACCCCCGTTCCGGTTTGTGATCCGATGGTAAGAACCGTGGCGTCATAGTGATCAGCAATCTCTTTATAACTCAGGTTCTCTCCCAGCTTCCGGTTATAGAAAATCCGGACACCCAGGTCGGTGATATTTTTCACCTCCTGATCGAGGATGTCGTTGGGGAGCCGGTATTCAGGAATTCCATACCGCAACCAGCCTCCCGGATGGGCAGCGGCTTCGAAGATATCTACCTGATGTCCCTGTACCTGCATAAAATAACCCACAGACAATCCGCCGGGACCCGCTCCGATCACAGCCACTTTTTTTCCGGTAGAGGATTGGAGTTCGGGTACGAATTTATCCGCTGATGCCAGGTCAAAGTCGGCTGCAAATCGTTTCAGGTAGTCAATTCCAACGGCAGCCCCTTCATCCAGCAGGTTCCGCCGGCACTCTTTTTCGCAGGGGCGGACACAGACGCGACCACAGATGGCCGGCAACGGGTTGGTCTTTTTGATCAGGGCGATGGCATCGGAGTAGAGTCCTTTTTCAATCAGTGAAATATATCCCTGAACGTCAACGCCAGCCGGACAGGTTTGTTTGCAAGGGCCGATACAGTCGGCATAGTGATTGCTCAACATCAGCTCGAGCGCCATTTTGCGTGATTTCCGGATGGATTCATTGTACGTCGTGATCTTCATCCCTTCCGTGATCCTGGTCGAGCAGGAGGGCTGATGCCCCCGCATGCCCTCTACCTCAACCACGCAAACAAAGCAGGAGGAATAGGGCTCAAGCCGTTCATCATTGCACAGTGTGGGTATTTCAATCCCATTTCGGGCAGCCAGTTGCAGGATGGTCTCGCCAGGGATCCCTTTTACGATTTTACCGTCTAATATGATGTTTAAAGATTGGTCGGACATTATTCTTGTTTTTTACTGTTTTTGGTTTCTTTTTGGTTTCTGTAAACCCATCACGTAGGGGCAACCGGACCGGTTGCCCCTACGTTGGAAATGTCATGTCAGGATGATCGCATCGAATTTACATTTCGAGTAGCAGACGCCACATTTCGTGCATAGATCCTGGTTGATCAGGTGCAGCTGTTTGCGCTCGCCTGTGATGGCATTGGAGGGGCAGTTCTTCAGACACACCATGCAACCCGTACATTTCTCCGGATCAACGGTATAGGTCAGCAGAGGCCGGCATACCTTGGCAGGGCATTTTTTATGGGAGATATGTGCTTCGTACTCATCCCTGAAGTATTTGATAGTAGTAAGTACCGGGTTTGGTGCTGTTTGACCAAGTCCGCAAAGCGAGTTGTTCTTGATCTCATAGGCCAGTTCCTCGAGTTTTTCGATATCTCCTTCCCTGCCTTCACCATTGGTGATCCGTTCGAGGATCTCCAGCATCCTGACTGTCCCCACCCGGCAAAAAGTACATTTGCCACAGGATTCCTTACAGGTGAAGTCGAGGAAGAATTTGGCCACGTCGACCATACAGGTGGTCTCATCCATCACTACCATCCCGCCCGATCCCATGATCGCACCGGTGGCATTCACCGAATCATAATCAACAATCGTCTCGGAAAGGTATTCGGGGATGCATCCTCCCGAAGGTCCTCCAAGCTGAACAGCTTTGAACTTTTTATTGTTCTTGATGCCGCCGCCGAGTTTCATGATGACGTCGTGGATCGTGATACCCATTGGGACCTCTACCAGTCCGGAGTGTTTTACTTTCCCGGCGAGGGCAAAGACCTTGGTCCCTTTGCTCTTTTCCGTACCGTATCGGGCAAATGCTTCCGCGCCATGCAGTACAATCCAGGGAATGTTGTTCAGGGTTTCAACGTTGTTGATATTTGTAGGTTTCCGCCATAAACCCGATTCGGCAGGAAATGGGGGCCGTTTGCGTGGCATTCCGCGTTCCCCTTCAACCGAAGCGATCAGGGCGGTCTCCTCCCCGCAAACAAACGCTCCGGCGCCTTCCTTGATGTAAATGTCAAAATTGAAATCCCGGATGCCCAGGATTCCTTTTCCAAGATATCCCCGCTGACGTGCCTGGTCCAGCGCGATATTCAGCCGTTTGATCGCAAGGGGATATTCGGCACGGCAGTAGATAACCCCTCCGGTAGCTCCGATAGAATAGGCAGCGATGATCATTCCTTCCAGGACAGAATGAGGATCTCCTTCCAGAATACTGCGGTCCATAAAGGCGCCGGGGTCTCCTTCATCGGCGTTACAGATCACATATTTTTCATCGGATTGATTTCCTCTGGCGAATTTCCATTTCATTCCGGTTGGAAATCCCCCTCCTCCACGGCCACGAAGGCCTGATTTGAGAATCGTTTCAATAACCTTATCAGGCAGAATTTTTTCATCGATGATCCGCCGGATCGCTTTGTATCCGTCACGGGCTTCATATTCATCAATCGATTCCGGATCCATATAGCCGCAGTTCCGGAGGACAATCTTCACCTGTGAGTTGAGGAAATCGTTTTCTGCTGCATCAAACAGATCGGTGTAAACAATATAATCCCGGATGGGATCATGCTGGTTGATATGTTTCTCGATCACTTCGATTGCCCGATCGGGGTCCACATCTCCGTAGATATAGGTACCCGAATCGTCGACGATCTCAACCAGTGGTTCACGGTAACACATTCCGATGCAACTGGTTTTCTTGAGATTAAACTCAAGCTTATCCGCTTCTTTCAGGGCTTTGATCTTATCATACGTCTTATTCGCGCCGGCAGCAATTCCACAACTTCCAAGTCCGACGGTTACAGTAGTACTCATAATGGGTTTCTTTTATGTTGGTTTTTTAATTTTATGGTAACTTGATCCCGGATGCCGGATACCGGATAAAAATTTTTATCCGGCATCTCGTATCAGGTATCAGTTATTCTCAGAGAGCCGGATGTTCTTAATCACTTTGACTGCTTCATTCCCGGTTAGTTTACCGTAGGTCTGGTCTCCGATCATCATTACGGGAGCCAGTGAGCAGCAGCCGAGGCAGGCAACCGATTCGAGGGTAAAGAGGCGGTCTATGGTAGTCTCCCCGTCTTTGACTTTCAGCGCCTCTTCGATGGATTCGGTGATCTCCTTGGCATTCTGCACATGGCAGGCGGTTCCGTGGCAAACCTTGATGATATGTTTTCCCACCGGCTTCAGGCGGAACTGGGCATAGAAGGTGGCAACACCAAACATATCGCTGAGAGGAAGCCCGGTTCCTTCTGAAATCCGCTCAAACGCCGCCCTTGGAATAAAGCCATAGATCGCCTGGGCGCCCTGAAGCAATGGGATGACATTGCCTTTTTTGCCCTTATACTTTTTGATCAACGGATCGAGTAAGCTGAGGTCGGTTGCATCAGCTTCAGGAACGGACTCTTTTTTGTAAACTCTTGCTATTCGCATAAAAATCAGTTTTATTCTTATTTTGAGGTTTTTGATTTTCCTTTTTCAACAGTGATCACAGAGATTCGTTTTTTTCCATCCATCCTGATCGTCAGAGGGGCTTCAAAATGGACGATGGAAAAATAGGTTGTCTTCCGGATGTTGCGTTGCTCCCTCAATAAATCGTACCGGATGTAACTCTTGGAGAACTCAGGCTGAACGCAGAAATAACCTACATTCATGGAGGTAACGTTATGAAAGAAGTGAGAGCCTGAAGAGGCATCCAGGGGAAATCCTTCCAGACTGGTTTCGACAATTACTTTCGCATTGGAAATTTGCGGCCATGAGATCGGGATCCCGATCCATCGGTCGCGGGTACCCCATCTGCCGGGTCCGATGAGGACATATTTCCGGTTTTCCCTGATCATCTCCGCATTGATTTTTCCCATCTCATCCGCCATTTGGCTTGTCACAGACTTATCGAACGTATCGGGGTCCACGAAGATCACATCATGGATATCACTGACAAGGCCGTTTCCCATCTCCTTTTCCGAATAGAGAAGGATCTGCTCCTCCGGTATCGAGTTCATGTCGATTACAAAGTCGGTAGCATTGCCAATCAGCGGTTTGATCTGAAGCAGGTAGAACGAAGCTTTGTTCTCCTTATCTTTATTCAGGTCCACCGCGAACTCAATTTCAACCGGTGAGCCCATCGCTTCCTGGACAACGTCCAGCACCACATCAATCGTTTTAGCCAGAGGGATATAGTTGTATTTCAGGATGTCGGCGAAGTTGATCACCCTGGGGCCGGGATAGCTCAATCCCGGAATGATACGGTTATTTTCAGGACTGTATACGGAGGCGATATGTGAAATGGTTCCATGACGTTCAGCATCATCGATATCCAGTTTTCTGAGTCCTGCATCTTCACCTTCAAGCAGGTTGAGATCTTTCTTGGCGAGATCCACCGCATAGAAATGCACCTGGCTTCCCTTGAGCTGATCTTCAGCTGAATTGATTTCCAGCGTAGGATAATGGGGAGCAAACCGAAACGCTCTCTCTCCCTCCACCACAAACCGTCCCAGTCCCAGGGCAATGACAGCAAATCCTTCATCCGGTTTCATGTGGGCAAAGGGGTAATAGTTATAGGATTGCGCAACCCCGCTGATATGCGGATAGAAGACATCTTCGTGCTGGCTTCCCACCACCTCCTGAATGATCACTGCCATTTTCTCCTGTTCGATCCGGTAATTGACCGCTTCGATATACCCTTTGGCTGTGGGCGAATAAACTGAGGCATAGACGAGTTTAATGGCATCTTTCAGTTGTTCAAGTCTGACCTTCGGATCCGGATGATCATTGGGGATGAGGTATGTTTCAAAGATGCCGGCAAAGGGTTGGTTCAGGGAGTCCTCAAATAATCCGGAAGAGCGGATGGCAAGAGGTTTTGTCAGAAGCCGTATCAGCACTTTCAGTTTTTTGATCAAAGTTTCGGAGAGCTTTCCCTCAACAAACCA
>JAFGNY010000374.1 GCA_016926765.1 Bacteroidales bacterium
CTGTTCGAAAGGGAATGCAGCATCCAGCGCCGCTATCAGAAAATCATCGAAGAGTCGCCCTCTCCCACCCTGACGCCGGAGATCCGCGCGAAGATGGGAGCGGCCGCGGTGAACATCGCCCGGGAGATCGGCTATTCCAGCGCCGGTACCATCGAATTCCTGGTCGACAAGAACCTGAATTTCTATTTCCTGGAGATGAACACCCGCATCCAGGTCGAACACCCGGTCACCGAGATGGTCACCGGCATCGATATCGTAGAGGAGCAGATCCGGATTGCCCAGGGAGAGCCTCTCCGGTTCCGTCAGGAGGATCTGGGACAAACGGGGCATGCCATCGAGTGCCGCATCTACGCCGAAGACCCGGAGCACAACTTCCTCCCTTCGCCCGGACAAATGACCCTCTACCAGGAACCCCGGGGCGAACACATCCGTATCGACACCGGTGTAACCCCCGGAAGCGCCATCAGCAGCGCCTTCGATCCGATGATCGCCAAGCTGGTGGTGTGGGGAGAAGAGCGCCCGGAAGCCGCCCGGCGCATGCAGGAAGCGCTGTCGCTATATGGCATTCACGGCATCCGGACCAACATCAGTTACCTTACCCGGCTGATCGCCGGACAACCGTTCCTCGAAAACCGGATCTCCACCAAATTCTGCGATGAACACACCGAAGAGATCATCCGGGAGATCCGCGAAGAGAAAGCGGCCATCCCAAGAGAGATCCCGGTAGCCGGCTACCTGCTGCTCTCTCTGCAACATCCTTCTCCTGAAAACTTCCGGAGTACTGAACCCGGAGATATCTGGCAGGTGAACGGGCTATGGCGCCACCACACCACCCTCACCGTTACCTGCGAAGAAGAGGCCATTCCCGTGACGCTGCTCCGGCAGGAGCCCAACCGGATGCAATTCCTGCTGAACGGGAACATCCATGAGGCCATAGCCGGACTGAAAGATGGATCGGGACTCTCCTTCACGCTCGACGGATCTCCTTACCGGATCCTCTGCTCGGAAGATCATGACCATCGTGAGTACATCAGTCTGGGCGGCCACCTCTTCCTGATGAAACGCAGCGACATCCTGCCCGACGAACGGATTGCGGCATCCGGGGAGACACTTGGATCGGACCAGTTGCACGTAAACGCCCCGATGCCCGGCAAGGTAATCAAGATCAACGTGAAACCCGGCGACGAAGTGAAGAAAGGATCGGTATTACTGATCATCGAAGCCATGAAAATGGAAAACAACATCACCGCGAACCGCGATGCCATCGTGAAAGAGGTCAACGTCAGCCTCAACCAACTGGTCGAAGTCCACACTCCGCTGGTGGTATTTGAAGAGGGGTGAGACAGGCGGACGGGCGGACGGGCGGACAAGCGGACGGGCGGACAGGAAATAGTAAAATGGTAAAATGTAAAATCGTAAATGTAACATGCAACGTGCAAATTCTGTGCCTCTGTGCCTTTGTGACTCTTTGCCTCTGTGCCTCTGTGCCTTTGTACCCCTGAAACCTGAAACGTAATATAACATCCTATGAACAAAGTAGTTAACGACGCATACGAAGCGATACAAGGTATCACGAACGGAAGTTCGGTGATGTTCGGCGGCTTTGGTCTGTGCGGCATTCCCGAGAACTGCCTCAAAGCCCTGGCCGAATCCGACATCCGGGAACTCACCTGCATCTCCAACAACGCGGGGATCGACAATTTCGGACTGGGAGTCCTGCTGCGCAAGCACCAGATGAAGACCATGATCGCCTCCTACGTGGGGGAGAACAAGGAGTTCGAACGGCAACTCCTCAGCGGCGAGCTGGAGGTGATCCTGATGCCTCAGGGCACCCTGGCCGAACGGATCCGCGCTGGCGGAGCAGGCATTCCCGCTTTCTTTGTCCCGGCCGGATACGGCACCGAAGTACAGCAAGGCAAGGAGGTGCGGGAGTTCAACGGCAAGATGTATGTGATGGAACTCGGCATGACTGCCGATTTTGCCATCGTCAAGGCCAAATACGGCGACACCATGGGAAACCTGATCTACAACAAAACCGCCAACAACTTCAACCATCCCATGGCTACGGCCGGACGAATCACCATTGCCGAAGTCGAAGAGCTGGTCCCTTACGGAGAGCTGGATCCCAATCACATCCACACGCCGGGGGTCTTCGTGCAGCGGATCTTCCAGGGAAAGGATTACGAGAAAAAAATCGAGTTCGTGACTACCCGGAGTGTATAGTTATTGGTTAATTATCTAAATTTGTAAATATATGGCATTGGATAAAAACGGCATAGCCAAACGGATTGCACAGGAGTTGCACGATGGCTATTATGTAAACCTGGGTATCGGGATCCCAACCCTGGTAGCGAATTACATCCCGGAAGGAATGCAGGTGATCCTGCAGTCGGAAAACGGTCTGCTGGGGATCGGCCCCTTCCCTACTCCCGATGAGGTGGATCCCGACCTGATCAACGCGGGAAAACAAACGGTGACATCCCTTCCCGGAGCCGCCTTTTTTGATTCGGCGGCCAGTTTCGCCATGATCCGGGGCGGACATATCGATCTGACGGTATTGGGAGCTTTTGAGGTCTCCGAGGAGGGGGATATCGCCTCCTGGAAGGTTCCGGGCAAGCTCATCAAAGGGATGGGCGGTGCGATGGATCTGGTGGCTGCGGCAAAGAACATCATCGTGGCCATGCAGCACACCGATAAAGAGGGAAACTCCAAACTGCTGAAACAGTGTACCCTTCCGTTAACCGGCGTTCGCTGCGTGAAACGGATCGTGACCGACCTGGCCGTGATCGACGTCACACCCGAAGGCTTCAGGCTGGTCGAACGGGCGCCGGGCGTTTCGGTCGAAGAGATTCAAAAAGCGACGGAAGGAAAACTGATGGTGGAGGGAGAGATTCATGAGATGAACCTATAATCGTAAAAACTATCCGATATGCATACCATTCGATTAAACATCAGTGATTCCATCTATCAAAAAGTGATCAGATTTCTTGGAAACTTTAACCCGGATGAAATTCAGGTAATTCAGGAAAACAGGAATTTTCTATCCATTCAGCAGTATCTTCAGGACGAATTGAATAAGGTTGAAGAGGGAACCGCTGAATACATCAATCTTGAACAACTTAACCACGATTTGGAATCCACCATAAAGCAGTATGAAGATTAAAATTACTGCCTCATTCAGGGAAAAAGTGAATCAGCAGGTTGATTTTATTGCCAGAGATAAACCTGGAGTGGCCAGGAAATTTAAAAACGAATTGCTTGAACAATTGAATTCCATTTCAGATATGCCTTATAAACATAGAAAATCCATTTTCTTTGATCAGGAGGAGACCCGTGATCTAATCTTTAAAGGATATATTGTTGTATACCGAATAAACCAACCAGAAAATGTCGTAGAAGTATTTGGATTTACCAAATATGAAGAGAATCCGTTTCATGATTAACCAATTCTGCATTATCCCATGAACTATCCCAAAAAAGTAACCATAGGAGACATCACGGTACGTGACGGTTTCCAGCACGAAGAGAAATTCATTCCCACTGAAGCCAAGATCTGGCTGGCCGAGGAGTTGATCCTGGCCGGGTTCAGGCACATCGAGGTGACCAACCTGGGCAATCCCAAGGGGATGCCGCAGTTCAAAGATGCCGAAGAGGCGCTGAAGGGGGTGAGAAACAGCAAGAAGATCGC
>JAFGNY010000375.1 GCA_016926765.1 Bacteroidales bacterium
CGGGTGCCTGAATGCAATGATCTGATAGACAAGCTGCGTGCAAAACTCGAAATGAAGGATTATAAAATTGCAAAACTCTATTACCGGATGGGGGATTATGCCGCAGCCATTATGTCATTGAAAAACATCCTGAAAGATTTTCCGGAAACAATTCACCGTGAGGAGATCCTGTTTCTGGTAATTAAATCGTATGCAAAGTATGCCCAGCTAAGCGTCAAGGAAAAGCAATACGAACGGTATTCCAATACCACCGTTGCTTTTCAGGATTTTTACAAGGAGTTCCCTGCCAGCAAATTTGCAGGTGAGGCAAGTGAATTGAATGAAAAATCACGGGAAGAACTTTTGAGATTGGTGGATAAAAACAGGGATGTTGTAGAAAAAGAAAGTAAACGAGCAAGATTTAAATAATGATGGATTATAAAAAAGTGAAAACAGATTTAATCGCTGTTACGCGGAATGTAGAAGATTATACCGAAGGTACAGGAAATGTGTACGAAACGGTTTCTGTGATTTCCAAACGGGCTAACCAGATAGCTTCTGAGATGAAGGAAGAACTCAATCAGAAGATTTCTGAATTTGCTACCACGACAGATAACCTGGAAGAAGTTTTTGAGAACAGGGAACAGATTGAAATCGCCAAATATTACGAACACCTTCCAAAACCCACTCTGATCGCTATTCACGAGTACCAGAATCAGGAGATCTACTTCCGCAAACCAGAGCCTGAGAAGAAAGAGGAGATCATTTAATTATTCCCTGATGCTGAAAGGGAAACATATTGTTATCGGCATCACCGGCGGCATTGCTGCCTATAAGATTCCTTATCTGATCAGGGCACTTGTCAGGGAAGGTGCGCAGGTGCGGGTCATGATGACGCCTTCTGCCAGAGATTTTGTCACACCGCTCACCCTGGCGACCCTGTCACGTAACGATGTCATCTTTCACCCTTTTAATCCGGATACCGGAACCTGGAACAGCCATGTAGAACTGGGTCGTTGGGCCGATCTGATGCTCTTTGCACCCACCACAGCCAACACGCTTGCAAAAATGGCAAACGGAATTGCTGACAATTTCGTGGTGACTTCTTACCTTTCGGCAAAATGTCCTGTGATGATCGCTCCCTCTATGGACCTTGATATGTATCAACATCCCACCACACAAAAAAACATAGAAGTCTTGCGTGGTTTCGGGAATATCATCCTTGAAGCACAGGTTGGTGAACTAGCCAGTGGACTTTCAGGAAAAGGCCGTATGGAAGAACCGGAAAACATCTTTCAGGCCATCAGCAATTTTTTTTTTCAACAACAGGATCTGACAGGTAAAAAAGTACTTGTCACGGCAGGCCCTACCTACGAAAAGATCGATCCTGTCAGGTTTATCGGAAATCATTCCTCCGGACTGATGGGATATAGCATTGCCGAGGAGGTGGCAGAAAGGGGAGGGGAAGTCATCCTGATCTCTGGACCAGTAATCCTTCATACGGATCACCCGGCAATCCGGCGGATTGATGTCACCACTGCCGCGGAGATGCATCAGGCTTGCCTTGATCATATCGGAGAGACAGATATTCTCGTGATGGCTGCAGCAGTAGCCGATTATACTCCGGATCATCCTGCCTCCAGCAAATTGAAAAAGAAGCAGGAAAAGATGACACTCACCCTCTCTCCAACGCATGATATCCTTAAAGAGTTGGGGATGAATAAAAAAACCGGCCAGCTGTTCGTCGGGTTTGCTTTAGAGACCGATGATGTTCTTATGAATGCTGAAAAAAAATTGCAGAATAAATTCCTGGATTTAATCGTTGTGAATTCGTTGAATGTCCCCGGAGCAGGATTCGGCACACCTACCAACCAGGTGACCATTCTGTCCAGCTCAGGCCGAACGGTCACCGGAGAACTGAAACCAAAGAGAGAAGTTGCTACAGATATCGTTAACGAAATCCTGTTATTCTTCAATACAACACAGACACTATGAGAAAGATCCTTTTATTTCTGTTTCTGGTATTCTCTGTCATCCAACTGAAAGCACAGGAATTGGACTGCGTTGTCAGCGTCACATCACCAAAACTTGAAGGTACGGATAAACAGGTTTTTGAGACCTTGCAGACAGCAATTTACGAGTTTATGCATAACCGGGTATGGACAAATTATATGATAAAAGGGGAGGAACGCATTGAGTGTACAATCCTGATCACCATTAATGAACGGGTTGGCGGTGATCAATTCAGAGGTACCATCAACCTGGTGTTGCGTCGTCCGGTATTCAATTCAGCCTATAATACCATTCTTTTAAACTATATTGACAAAGATTTCTCATTTAATTATATTGAATATCAAACACTTGACTATTCCGATGGGGTATTCACATCCAACCTGACATCCACCCTGGCGTTCTATACATACCTCTTTCTAGGCTATTATTTCGATTCATTTGTCGCGTATGGCGGAACTCCCTTTTTCGAAAAAGCACAGGAAATCGTCAATACTGCTCAAAGCACACAGGTATCCGGATGGAAAGCATTTGAAAGTGATAAAAACCGGTATTGGTTGGTGGCTAATATTCTGAATCCTGCAAACTCTGCCCTGCGTGACTTCTCGTACCTCTATCACCGGCAGGGACTTGATCAGATGTATGATAAGGTTGATCTCGGCAGAAGCAAGGTGGTGGAAAGCCTCAATTATCTTCAGAAGATTTCCACGGCTCGCCCGGGTCTTTTCAGTCTGCAACTGGTCTTTGATGCAAAAAAAGATGAGTTTGTAAACATCTTTTCGGATCAGAGAGTTCCACCAATGGAGAAGAATAGTGTGGTGACACTTTTAAAAGATATCGACCCTGCCAGTAGCTCGAAATACCAGGAAATTCTCGAAGGAAAATAAATAATAATTAATTATTTATCATGCTATTAAAGCTATTCATTGAAAATTATGCTTTAATACAAAAATTGGAAATCGATTGGAGTGATGGCTTCACTGTGATTACCGGGGAAACCGGTGCAGGAAAGTCCATTCTGGTCGGAGCTCTTTCGCTGATCCTGGGTCAGCGGGCCGATACAACCGTCCTTTTCAGTAAGGAGATGAAATGCATCGTGGAGGGCACATTTAACATATCCGGGTATGGGTTGGAGAGTTATTTCCTTGAACAGGAGCTGGACTATGAGGAGGCGGCACTGATTTTGCGGCGGGAGATCTTGCCTTCCGGAAAGTCAAGAGCTTTTATTAATGATACCCCGGTCAATCTCAACCAGTTGAAAGAGGTCGGCGACCGGCTTGTCAACATCCATTCCCAACATTCCATTACGACTCTCAGCCAGGCTAACTTTCAGCTTGAGATCCTCGACGATTATGCATCTGTTCAATCCGAAACTAGAGCATTCCGTAAACAGTTCAACGCTCAGAAAAAAAGAGAAGAGGACCTTTCCAGGTTGAATCTGCAGGAGAAGCAATTGCGCGGAGAATCCGACTACCTGCACTTCCTTTTTGATGAGTTGGATAACGCTTTTCTGGTTGAAGGTGAACAGCAGGATCTGGAAGGAAAACTCGCATTGCTCACACACGCAGAAGAGATTAAAAACGGGATCACTCATGCTACTTATCTCTTGGAAGGATCTGAAGAAAACCTGTTGAAACTTCATGGAGAGACGTTGACCGCTTTAAAAAACATCTCCCGATTTTACCTTGAGATAAGCAGGATTGTCGATCGGCTTGAAACCAACCTGATTGACATGAAAGATATCACAACGGAACTTCAGCACCTGGAAGATTCCATACAGGTTGACCCTCAGGAATCAGAACGGATATCAACCCGTTTGGATCTGATCTACAGGTTACAGAAAAAGCATCTGGTAGGTTCGGTAGAGGAGTTGATCTCCGTGAAAAACGAACTGTCAGGTAACCTCCTGGAGACTGAATCACTTGAGGAGCGAATAGCACTCCTCAGGAAAGAAATTGAGCAGGAAGCTGTTGAGTTAGATAAACTGGCTGAAATCATTTCCATTGCTCGGCAGCGATCCATTCCTGATTTTGAAAAAGAGATCAGCGGGTTGCTCGTGGAGTTGGGAATGCCTGCTGCGAAGTTTTCCATCCATTGTGAACGGTTGAAACGGATGACAATCGATGGGATCGACTCGGTGAAATTTCTATTCAGTGCCAATCAAGGCGTATTACCTGATGAGTTATCTAAGATCGCATCGGGTGGAGAGTTGTCGAGACTGATGCTGAGTATCAAGTCGATGATCAACAGAAAGAACCTGCTGCCCACGGTAATTTTCGATGAGATCGATAGTGGTGTTTCGGGGGAGATTGCAGGCAAAGTAGGTACGATTTTAAAACGGATGGCCGATAATATGCAGGTCATCGTTATAACACATCTACCCCAAATCGCCGGAAAAGGGAGTGCCCATTACTGGGCTTACAAGGAGGAAATTAACGGAATTACACGATCAAAATTCAGGAAGCTTTCCGATACAGAGAGGGTGGAGGAGATCGCAAAAATGTTAAGCAGCGAACGCTTCTCGGAGGCGGCATACCAGACTGCCAGGGAGCTGCTAATTAATTGATTTATTCGTAACTCAGAACCTACAGATGTCACATAATCTTCTATCAGGGAAAAAAGGAATCATCTTTGGTGCGCTGGATGAGAAGTCAATCGCCTGGAAAGTTGCTGAAAAGGCTTCTGAAGAGGGTGCTGTATTTACCCTTACCAATACCCCCATTGCGCTCCGTTTTGGAAGTCTGAACGTTCTTGCAAAACAAGTGGGAGCGGAAATCATTCCGGCAGATGCAACCAAGGTGGATGATCTTCAAACGGTGATCAAACGATCAATGGAAATACTGGGAGGGAAAGTCGATTTTATCCTTCATTCAATCGCTATGTCGATGAATGTAAGAAAAAACCGAACCTATGATGATCTGGATTACAGCTATTTCCATCAAACGATCGATATCTCGGCCATGTCGTTTCATAAAATGCTTCAGGTGGCAAAGAAACTGGATGCGATCAACCGGTGGGGTTCTGTTCTGGCGCTCTCCTATATCGCTGCACAACGCACATTGTACCGGTACAACGATATGGCTGATGCGAAGGCGATGCTGGAATCAATTGCCCGTAGCTTTGGATATATCTATGGTCGTGAAAAACAGATACGAATCAATACGATTTCCCAGTCACCTACGATAACCACTGCCGGTAGCGGCGTCAAGGGAATCGATGCACTGCTTGATTTTACTGAGCGTATGTCGCCACTTGGGAATGCCACAGCAGAAGAGTGCGCAAATTTCTGTATCGTTTTATTTTCCGACCTTTCCAGGAAAATCACGATGCAGAACCTCTACCATGATGGTGGATTTTCAAGCATGGGGATGAGCCTGAAAGCAATGAACCAGTATAATAAATGCCTTGATGATGAAGATTGATTATAAAATGTAAATTTGCAGTTACAACCAAACGTATAAGTATATGAAGCTATTAATTTGTATCAGCAATGTTCCTGACACAACGACTAAAGTAAAGTTTACTGACGGCTTGAAAAAGCTGGATGAAACAGGTATCCAATGGGTCATCAACCCATGGGATGAACTCTCATTAACCCGTGCCCTTGATTTAAAAGACGATGTTGCCAACGGAATTGACCGGATTACGGTCGCTCATGTAGGACTGGTTGGTTCAGAACCCACTATCAGAAAAGCTCTGGCTATTGGTGCTGATGATGCCATCAGGATCAATGCGGTTCCTGAAGATGCCTATTTTGTTGCCTCACAACTGGCGGAAGTGATAAAAAATGACCCGTACGATATCATCCTTTGTGGGATTGAATCCAGCGATTTTAACGGATCTACAGTAGGAGGGATGCTTGCCGAATTTCTCGGAATCCCATCTGTTTCAGCAGTATCAAGTTTGAAACTTGAAAACGGAGAGGCTTTCCTTACGCGAGAAATCGATGGAGGGAAGGAGAGTGTTTCAATGACTGTTCCTTTTGTGGCTATTGTCCAGAAAGGGATTGCGAAAGAACCACGGATCCCTTCGATGCGCGGTATCATGATGGCCCGAAGTAAACCCATCAACGTGATCGAACCGGCTGCGATTGAACCCCTGACAGGGATCCTCCAATATGAGATGCCTAAGCCCAGGGCTGCCTGTAAGTTCGTGGATCCTGAAAATCCCTCGGAGCTGATCACTCTCCTCCAAAATGAAGCAAAAATCATCTAAAAATATCGCATATGTCCGTTTTAACATTTGTAGAAAACTGGGACGGAAAATTCAAAAAACTCACTTTTGAACTCGTCTCCTATGCAGCCAAGGTGGCTGAAATGATGAATACTACCGCCGTCGCTCTCTCCATCGGGAAAGTTGAACCGGGAGAACTGGAGAAACTGGGGAATTACGGCGTTAAGAAAATCATTCATATTCAGAATGAAGAACTTATTATCCTTGATAACCAGGCTTATACATCTGTAATAGCCGATGTTGTTACAAACATAGAGGCCACGGTGGTTGTTCTTGCAAACAACAATACAGGGAAAGCCATAGCACCCCGGTTATCGGTGAGACTCCATGCTGGAGTTGGTTCTGGTGTGAGTAAATTACCCCTGAGCATAGACCCCTTTGTTGTCTATAAGAAGGTATATTCGGGACGTGCCTTTGCCGACCTGACAATCAAATCACCGGTCCGCATCATCACGCTCGCACAAAATTCGTTTGAATTGATTGAGACTCCGAATGAAGCATCCGTTGAAACCATTGCCTTTCAGGTGGATCCCGGAATGGTTCGAACCGTTGTAAAAGATGTCCAGAAACAATCCGGAAAAATCCTGCTGACTGACGCGGAAATCGTTATTTCAGGGGGAAGGGGCATGAAATCTCCGGATAACTGGGGGCCGCTTGTTGAGTTGGCTGACCTTCTTGGAGGGGCAACTGCCTGTTCACGTCCAGTATCCGATGAAGGATGGCGCCCGCATGAAGAACACACCGGGCAGACTGGAAAGATCATTGCTCCAAACCTCTATTTTGCCTTTGGTATCTCAGGAGCTACGCAACATATTGCCGGTGTAAGCGCTTCGAAATACATCGTGGCAGTCAATACAGATAAAGATGCTCCCGTGTTTGAAACTGCCCAGTACGGTATCATCGGAGATGCCGGTAAGATCCTTCCGAAACTGGTTGAGGCAGTGAGAGAGATCAAATCGAAATAGGGATGACCAAACAACTGATCTTTGCCATCACCCTGCTGATCACTTTAGGGGTTTTCACCTTTACCATCAGCCGGATCATCAGGTATTTCAGGTTTACCAAAGCAAACTTCCCGATCAGGAATTTCAGTAAGCGTTTTGGGGTAATGATGAAGGTTGCTTTTGGCCAGACAAAGATCTTTCGCAGGCCTTTTACCGGGTTTTTGCATGCACTCGTTTTCTGGGGATTCTGTGTGATCCTTGTGGGCAGTATCGAGATGATCCTCGATGGGATCCTGGGCACCGACAGGCTGTTTAAACCCCTTGGTGTTCTCTATGACATCATCACCGCCTCAGGAGATATTTTTGCCGTACTGGTCGCCATATCGATCATCATCTTTCTTTTTCGCAGGATCTTTCTTTCTATCCATCGATTTGAAGGGATCGAAATGAAACCCATCTCACATATTGATGCCAATACCGCGCTTACATTAATCCTCCTCCTGATGCTCTCCCTTACCGGAATGAATATTGCCTACATTGACCATCAGAACCTGCTGGGCCAGGAAGTCGCCGGGACATATCCTGTAAGTAATTGGCTTACTGATATTTTTTTGGATAGTTCAGCGAAGGGGCTTTCTCTTTGGTTTGAATCTTTCTGGTGGATTCACATCTTATTGATCTTCCTTTTTGCCAATTTACTACCCTACTCAAAACATTTTCATGTCTTTTTATCGATTCCAAATGTCTTTCTTTCACGGCTTGAACCACTCGGAAAACTCCCGAATATGGATGATGTGGAAAAAGAGGTCAGAGCAATGCTAGATCCCGCTACGGTCTACAGCCCCCCCTCTTCAGCCGAACCAATCGGACGGTTTGGTGTCAAGGATGTGGAAGATATTAGCTGGAAAACCTATTTCGATTCACTTGCCTGTACTGAATGCGGACGATGTACATCCGTGTGTCCCGCCAATCTGACAGGGAAAAAACTTTCTCCGCGCAAGATCATGATGGATGTCCGGGCAAGAATGAAAGCGAAGGGGCCTGGATTGGTAAAACATGGGAAAGAGTATTCTGACCAGAAATCGTTACTCAGAGACCTTATTTCTGTTGAAGAACTCTGGGCCTGCACCACATGCAATGCATGTGCCAAAGAGTGCCCCATAAACATCAACCATCCAACCCTGATCGTCGATATGCGAAGATATCTTGTGATGGAGGAAGCCTATGCGCCCGGCGAAATTAAGGCTGTTTTTAGTAATATCGAAAATAATGGTGCTCCCTGGCAATATTCTCCTGAAGACCGGTTGCAATGGGCAGAGAAACTCGAACTGATTGAGCAATAACATGGAAAAAACGTTCCTGAAAATACCTGTAATGGCCGATCTTCTTGCCAAAGGTGAAAAGCCGGAATATCTTTTCTGGGTGGGTTGTGCCGGAGCCTTTGATGACCGTTATCGAAAAGTTGCCGGGGCATTTGCCAGGATTCTCACCTGCCTGGATGTCAGCTATGCTGTTCTCGGGAAAGAAGAAACATGTACAGGTGACCCTGCCAGGAGGGCGGGCAATGAAATGCTGTTCCAGATGCAGGCAATGCAGAACATCGAATTGTTCAAATCCTACGACATCCGGAAGATCCTGACCATTTGTCCGCATTGTTACAATACATTTAAAAACGAATACCCTGATCTTGGAGGAAGTTATGAGGTAATCAGTTACCTTGAGTTCCTCGATCAGGCAATCACGGAAGGTAAACTGAACCCAGATCCTTCAGTTTTCGGGGAAACCAGAGTGACTTATCACGATCCCTGTTATCTTGGTCGGATGAACAATATCTATGATGAACCCAGAAAGATCCTGAACAAGATGACCCGGAATGTTGTAGAAATGGAGCGCAACAGGAGTTTTGCGCTCTGTTGCGGAGCTGGAGGCGGACAATATTTCAAAGAGGCAGAAAAAGGGGAGAAAGAGATCTATATGGAACGAACCGAAGAGGCATTAAGAACCGATCCTCAGATCATTGCAACCGCTTGCCCTTTTTGCATGACGATGATCACAGACGGACTTAAATATAAAAACAAAGAGGAAGAAGTTAAGAACCTGGATGTAGTAGAGATGATCATTCAGGCAATATCACCTATTCAACATTAACGAAAAACAATGAAAAACAGAAAAGTATTAAAGAGTGGCGAGTTTCTGGTAGAAGAAATTGAAGCGAATGACATATTCATCCCTGAAGAGTATAATGAAGAACAACGGATGATTGCAGAAACCATCAAAGATTTTCTCACGACAGAGCTTTATCCGAATCTTGACCAGATCGATTCACCTGATATTCAATTGATGCAGTCAATCCTGAAAAAATCCGGCGATCTCGGTCTGATGGGAATTTCCCTGCCGGAAGAGTACAATGGATTTGGTCAGGATTTTGTTACTCAGATGCTTGCAGCTGAGACTGTTGGAGCCGGACATTCATTCTCTGTAGCCTTTATGGCACATTGTGGGATTGGTACGTTGCCGATCATGTATTATGGAAATGAAGACCAGCGACAACGCTATGTCACTAAACTGGCTACAGGTGAACTTCTGGGAGCCTACTGTCTTACGGAGCCTGGCGCCGGAAGCGATGCCAATTCGGGAAAAACGCAGGCCAGGTTATCTGAAGACGGAAAACATTATATCCTCAATGGGCAGAAGATGTGGATCACCAATGCCAACTTTGCCGATATACAGACCGTATTTGCCAAGATTGATAACGACCGTGTACTGAGTGCTTTTATTGTTGAGCGGAATGATCCGGGAATCACGATTGCTCCGGATGAAAAGAAGATGGGGATCAAAGGTTCCTCAACAGCGCAGATATTTTACAATGATGTTAAAGTCCCTGTTGAGAATTTGCTTGGAAAGCGTGGTGAGGGTTTCCGGATTGCATTGAGTATCCTGCATATGGGACGCATCAAACTGGGTGCAAATGTGCTGGGAGCTGCTAAAAAGGCGATTAACGATTCGGTTCAGTATGCGAATGAACGAAAACAATTTGGTGTGCTGATCTCCACATTTGGATTGATTAAACACAAACTGGCCGAGCAGGTGATCAGAACATTTGCCCTTGAATCGGCGATCTACAGAGTTAGTAAAGACATTGACCTGCAGATTGACCTGAATAAAGCCGAAGGGATGGATAAAGGTAAGGCGGCCATCGAAGGAATTGCGCATTATGCTGTTGAAGCAGCAATTTTGAAGGTCTTCGGTTCAGAAGTTCTGGATTTTGTTATCGATGAAGCGGTTCAGATCCATGGCGGAATGGGTTACTCTGCCGAAATGGCAGTTGAACGTGGGTATCGTGACTCCAGAATTAACCGCATCTTTGAAGGAACCAATGAGATCAACAGGTTGCTGGTTGTTGATACGGCGATGAAACGTGGAATGAAGGGTGATTTTGATTTGATGGGGAAAGCCGAAGCCCTGAAAGCGGACCTCCATGCTGTTGTGGAGAAAGAGGCAGGTGAGGAAGGTTATTATGATGAGAAATTGCGCGTTCTGCGCAACTTCAAGAGAGCCATACTCCTCGTGCTGAATGGGGTTACCTCTGCCTTCGGACGGCAACTGGTCCATGAACAGGAGGTGCTGAACAACCTGTCTGATATGATTATTGATCTCTATATTGCGGAATCTACTACCCTCAGAGTACAGAAAATGGAATCCATGAAAGGCTCGGGAACCATTGCGGTGTACAGGCAAATTCTCGATGTTTTAAACTATGACACGGCCAGCAGAATAGAGAAAAACGGACTGGATGCGATCAACTCCTATGCAGCAGGGGAGGAGGCGAAGAGCCTGGTGGCCGTTATCAGCGAATTGTCAAAGATCAAGGGAGTCAATGTGCGAATTGCCCGGAGAGTAATTGCAGACAAACTGATAGAAGACAATAGCTACAAATTCTGACGAAATTAATGATTATTCTGGCACAAAACGGTGGGGCGTTTGATGCAGGGTTCCTGACTCTGGTGGTGGCAATACTAGCGATCTTTGCTATTGCGTTGTTTGCTATCTTTCTGAAAAAGAATACGTTTCCTGTTTTTAACCTGTTTTTTATACGGATATTTAAAGGAAAATACAGTTTTGAGTATCTCGAATTTTTCAAAAAGAATGATCTGCGCAATCCTTTGAATAACTGTATCAAAGATGAGATTACGTTGCATGTCTCAATCTTCTATAAACCCCTGAAAGGGGCATCTTCCTACACTACGA
>JAFGNY010000376.1 GCA_016926765.1 Bacteroidales bacterium
GCAGAACTGTCATTCCCGAAAAGGATGCCAATTTCGTGCTGATCGAGAAAAGGCTGATTCATTCCGGCACCATTCAGCGCTTCCACCGTTGCCATGTAAGCATATTCACCCTGCGGAGCCATTCCAACCCGCATCCGGCGATCGAGAATCCCTTTCAGAACAGGACGTTCAACCATTCCGGTAAGCGCGGAACGAAAACCCATCTCTTTGCGGGCCGGATCGAAAACAATCCCTGATTTTCCCTCGTGCAATGAATTCTTCACCTCCATCAGATTTTTCCCGATGACGGAGTAGATTCCCATACCGGTGATAACGACTCTGTTCATAATCAGGTGTAAAGTCCTCCGTTTACATTGATGACAGCCCCCGTGATGTATGAGGCCTCTTCGGATGCCAGGAAGCCAACAATTCCGGCAACTTCTTCGGGGTTTCCAAACCGTCCCATTGGGATCATAGCTTTGAGCTGGTTTTCATCCATATCCCTGGTCATATCGGTACGGATAAAACCGGGGGCAACCGCGTTGACGGTAACTTTTTTCTTCGCAACCTCCTGGGCTATTGCCTTGGTAGCGCCAATCACACCAGCTTTGGCAGCGGAATAGTTCGCCTGACCGGGCAGTCCCTTTAATCCGGATAATGAAACGACATTGATGATACGGCCAAACTTATTCAGGAGCATATCTTTGATCAGAAGCCTGCTGACATAGAGAAAACTGTTCAAGTTGGTGTTGATCACATCAAGCCATTCATCATCCTTCATCCACATCACAAGAGCATCTTTCCGGATGCCGGCATTATTTACCAACACAGAGATGTAATCTCCTTCATGTTGCTGAATCCAGGCGCTCAGGGCTTTCTCCACCTCTTCCGGTTTGGAGATGTCGAACTTCATTATTTCACCCTCACCACCGTTGCCGCGGATGATCTCCAGGGTTTTCTCAGCTTCCTGCTGGTTGGTGCGGAAGTTGATGATGACCTTATGCCCTGTTCCGGCTAGTTTAACGCAGCAAGCCCTTCCAATTCCCCTGGAACCGCCTGTTACTAATGCATACTTCATACTTTTAGTTGTTTTCCTGAAGAAGAAGCTATTCCTCCAGTGAGAACTGAGGTTTATTCTCCATGATGTAATGTACAATATTCTTAACATCCGGATAACGTACAGCATCTTCGGTAAATTTGGGTACGATTTTACGCAGGTCTTCATACTTATGTCTTGAGTATGAAGATAATCGTTCCCTGATATCCAGGTAATCGATGGCTTGCAGGATGGAGATCATTTCGATGGCCAGCACCTGATAGGTGTTTTCAATCACCTTTTTGGTCAACAATGCCGCATTGGTTCCCATGCTTACGATATCCTGGTTGTCGTTGTTGTTCGTAATGCTGTGAAGGGACATGGGGAATGACAGTGTCTGATTTTCTGCCACTGTGGATACCGCCGTAAACTGAACCCCCTGCATCCCAAGGTTTAGTCCTAGTTTTCCCAGGTTCACAAAAGGAGGCAATTTCTCGTTCAGTTTGGGATTCATGAGGTAGTTGAGTTGGCGTTCGGCCAGCATAGATAACTTCGTCATGGCAATTTTCAGCTTATCCATTTCAAACGCCACATAGTCGCCATGAAAATTACCACCATGGTAGACGTTCCTGTGTTCTCCGTCAATAATGGGATTGTCGCTGCATGAGTTCACTTCGTTCATTAACACATGGATAGCGAAGAGAATGGTGTCAAGCACCGGACCGAGAACCTGAGGGACACAACGTAACGAATAATATTCCTGGACTTTTTCTTTGAAGACCTCTACCTCAACAGTCTTATCATTATAGTAAAGATGGTCAGCCCGACGGCGGATCAGTTGGCTGTCTTTCAGGATAGACTTCATTGTTCGCGCAACCTGACGCTGACCATGATGCGATTTCGCACGGTTCAATCCATCGGAGAAATGATCGTCATAAGACTCAACAATTTCCGTGATCATGCAGGAGGCAAGCATCGACCAGTCCAGAAGGTTCCTGGCATGAATGGCATTGATCATCCCGATCCCCGTCATGACTGATGTGCCGTTGATCAGCCCCAGGCCTTCGCGGATATGCATCTTGATGGGTTTCAGCCCCACCTCTTTAAATACTTCTTCCGTAGGTCTTAGAACTCCCTGATAGAAAACATCTCCTTCACCAATCAGATTAACCGCCAGGTGAGCCAATTGCACAAGATCTCCGCTGGCGCCAACTCCTCCGTGTTCCGGAATGTACGGATTGATGTCGAGATTGATCATATCTTTGATCAGATCAACAACTTCGGGATGAATTCCCGACTTTCCCTGGACGAGAGTGTTCAGCCTGGCCAGCATGGAAGCTTTGGCGTAAATATCAGGAAGGGGAGCCCCGCAACCGGCTGCATGAGACCGGATCAGATTATATTGCAATTCGATTTCACGGTTATCATTGATTTTTATCTGAGCCATGGGCCCCAAACCCGTATTGATCCCGTAAATCACTTTTCCCTTGGCAAACCCTTTTAAAAACTTGTAATCTTCATCGACTTTTCTCTTTGCTTCTATATCGATATCTATTTTCTCCCCTTCGAAAAGGATTTTAAAGAAATCTCCAACTGTTGTTTTGCGGTTTCCTACAACAACCATATATCCTTGTATTACTTACCTATTTCTCAGTAATCTTGATCTCAAACCTGATAGAAAGTGCAAAGGTAAACTTTTCCTGAAAGTTCTAATCTACAAAATTAAAAAGGAAAGATAATTTTCAGGTGAACCAAATCAATGAGCCAGTTCGATTGATCAATTGACTCAGAACAAGAAAGTTACAGAATGCTTGTCAGCGGTTACGCTTCACAAAATTATCGGGTTTTGGACGAGCTTCATTGACCTTCATCTCACGATGATCAACTTCACGTCCATTGAGTTCCTGAATAGCTCTTTCCGCATCGTCTTTATTTTCCATTACGACAAAACCAAATCCTTTACTCTGACCGGTATATTTATCACTGATTAGACTTACAGATGAAACTTCACCATACTCTTCAAAAAGTTGTTTCAGATCCTCTTTGCTGATCTTATAACTCAAATTTCCTACATAAATGTTCATACGAAATCGTTTTAATTGGA
>JAFGNY010000377.1 GCA_016926765.1 Bacteroidales bacterium
CGGCATCCCCGAGTTTCTTATTGGTTTCCGGCAGGAATCCGGCAATGGCTTCTCCATAGGCAAAAAGGTCTCCATCGTTGTTGATAAATACAGGCACGCCGAACAGTTCACAGAGCATTGGCCCCAGAGCCACTCCGCCTCTGAAGAGGGGCAGGTTTTGCAACTCCCCGATGATCCCGTTCTGGTAATCGGCCGGCCCAGGAAATGCAAAACTGATGGCTACAGGTTCTTCCTGTATCATGGATTGTACCTCTTCAAAGCCATGGATGATCGTGTTCAGGATAACCTCAAGAGTCTCTCCTGTGGCTTTGAGGGAAACGGGGGAGACAATCTCCTCGTTCGACCGCATGGCAGAGAAGACGAAATTGGTTCCGCCGGCATCCAGGGTGAGAACTGTACGGGGATCGGAGAAGTAGTGGTGCTGTGGTGCCGAAGTGCCGTGGTGAAGTGGTGTCATGGTGCTGTGGTGCTGTGGTGCTGTGGTGAAATTGTGAGGGGCGAAATTAAAAAAAATCGTAAATCGTAAATCGAATCAATCGAAAATCCTAATGTGCTTCCAGCCAGTTTTTACCCCTGCCCACATCGATGACAACGGGAACATCCAGCGGGATAGCTGCCGGCATCTTCTCGAGGAGGATCGCCTCCACGGCAGGTACTTCGTCAATCAGGGTGTCGAAGACAAGTTCGTCGTGGACCTGCATGATCATCTTCGATTTGAGATTTCGTTTTTCAAACTCGTTGAAAATGTTGATCATGGCGATTTTGATCATATCGGCAGCGGTACCCTGGATCGGGGCATTGATCGCGTTGCGTTCAGCAAAACCCCTGACGTTGGCATTTCCTGAGTTGATGTCGCGGAGATATCTCCGCCGGTGCCTCATCGTCTCAACATATCCATGCGTTCTGGCAAACTCGATCGTATGATCCATATACTTTCTGATCCCGGGGTATTCGGTGACGTATTGCCGGATGATGTCGGAAGCCTCCTGGCGCGGGATATTCAACCGTTCGGATAATCCGAAAGCAGACATCCCGTAAGCAATTCCAAAATTCACCGCTTTGGCTTTCCCGCGCATCTCACGGGTCACCTGAGCAATGGGTATGCCGTAAATTTTCGCGGCAGTCGCTGTATGGATATCTTTCCCTTCCCGGAACGCTCCGATCATCGCAGGATCCTGGCTCAGGTGGGCAATGATGCGTAACTCGATCTGGGAGTAATCGGCTGAGAGAAGCGTATACCGGTCGTTTCTTGGAACAAATGCTTTCCTGATTTCCCTTCCCCGTTCTGTCCTGACGGGGATGTTCTGGAGGTTGGGGTTATTTGAACTCAGACGTCCGGTGGCTGCCACAGCCTGGTTATAAGAAGTGTGGATCCGGCCGTCGCGGGGGTTGACCAGGGTTGGGAGGACGTCCACATACGTTGACTTTAGTTTTGTCAGAGAGCGGTAATCCAGGATCTTTGAGATGATCGGATGCTTGTTGACCAGTTTCGAGAGCACATCCTCCCCGGTTGAGTATTGCCTGGTTTTGGTTTTTTTGGGTTTCTCCATGATCACCAGGCGGTCGAACAGGATCTCTCCCAGCTGTTTCGGGGAGGCAATGTTGAATTCAATCCCGGCATCGGCATAAATCTCCTGTTCAATTTTCACGATCTCGGTACCCAACTCAGCAGAATAACTCTCCAACGCCTCGCTGTCGATCCGGATCCCTTCTGCCTCCATGGAAGCCAGTATAGGGATCAGGGGAACTTCGATTTCATCAAACAGCTTCCGGGTGCCTGTATCGTTCAGCATCGGTTCAAAGACCTCTTTCAGTTGCCAGGTGATGTCGGCATCTTCGGCGGCATAATCCTTTACAGTCTCTTTGTCGACCATGTTCATGGTCAACTGGCGGTTCCCCTTCTTACCGATCAGCGATTCGATCGGAACCGGAGAGTAGTTGAGATAGCTTTCGGCCAGAAAATTCATATTGTGCCGCATGTCGGGCTGCAACAGGTAGTGAGCCAGCATGGTATCAAACAGGGGTCCCTGAACCGAGATATCATACCACTTCAGGATGGCTATATCGAACTTAAGGTTTTGACCGGTTTTGCCCACAGACGGATCTTCAAAAACCGGTTTGAACCAGGCAAGAAGCTGCTGCGCCTCATGATAGTTTCCTGGCATTGGGAGATACCATGCCTGGTGTGCCTTCCAGGAGAAAGAGATTCCCACGAGCTCCGAATCGTTGGGATCCAGCCCCGTGGTTTCCGTATCAAAGCAAAAAGAAGATTGTTGTTTCAACAGGGAAATAAGCTCCTGCTGTGTTTCGGAAGAATCCGCCAGCCGGTAGTCATGCGGAGTGGTCTCAATCGTGGCGAAAGGGGTGGAATCCTGGTCTGAGAAGAGATCTTGATGCCGGATGCCGGATGCCGGATCTCGGGTATTTTCTGCTCCCTGCTCCCTGCCCGCTGCCGGCTGTGGAGAGAGCCATGTAAAGTACCTCTGAGCAAACGTCCTGAACTCCAGTTCATTAAAAAGTTCTTTCAGCGTCTCGATAGTGGGAGGCTGCATTTTGAGGGCATCCTCGTCAAAGGCGATGGGAACATCCAGTATGATGGTAGCCAGCCCTTTCGACATCAGGGCTTGCTGGCCGAATTCCATCACTTTCTCCTTCCACCGTTCGTTTGGGATGGTGTCGGCCTGAGCGATGAGGTTTTCAACACTCCCATAAGAGGCGATCAGTTTTTTGGCTGTTACCTCTCCAAACCCGGGGATTCCGGGAATGTTGTCGGAAGCATCCCCCCACAAACCGAGGATATCCCTCACCTGTTCAGGTCGTTCGATCCCGAACTTCTCACACACTTCCCTGACTCCCAGGATCTCAGCGCTGTTCCCGAATTTTGCCGGTTTATAGATCAACGTATGTTCCGAAACGAGCTGACCAAAATCTTTGTCGGAAGTCATCATATAGGTGACGAACCCGTTTTGCTCAGCCTGTTTCGCCAATGTCCCGATCACATCATCGGCTTCGTATCCATCCACCGCCAGGATGGGAATGTTGAACCCGGAAATTAACTCCCGGATCAGGGGAATGGAGGTGATGATATCTTCCGGAGTCTCCTCCCGGTGGGCTTTATAAAAATCAAACTCCTCGTGCCTGACCGTAGGGGCCATCGTATCAAACGCCACACCGATATGGGTTGGTTGTTCGTTTTTAATTACTTCGAAAAGTGTATTGGCAAAACCAAGAACCGCAGAGGTATTCACACCTTTGGAGTTGATCCGGGGGGTTTTATTCAGGGCATAATAGGCCCGGTAAATCAGGGCCATGGCATCAAGAAGGAATAATTTCCTGGGATTCATAGAGATCGTTTACCCGACAAAGATAGCGGAAAATCCTGGGAGCCTGCCATCTGGCTGCCCTTTTAACATGCGACTGTTTATATCTTCGATTCCCCGGGCGAAAAATCGTTTGTTTCTTTTATACATTTAGAGCCGTTATTTGCTCAACACACGAATTCCAGGCTTATGGTAAAAAAACCTACGAAGGGGAAAAAGATCTTCGTACTCGACACCAGCGTACTTCTTTACAATCACGACGCCCTAAACAGTTTTGAAGACAACGATGTGGCCATTCCCATCACCGTACTTGAGGAACTTGACAATTTCAAGAAAGGGAACGACATCATCAACTTTGAAGCCCGTGAATTTATCCGGATCATGGACAGGCTTTCTAACCGGTCGACACTGACCCGGTGGATTTCACTGAAAAACCAGAAGGGCGGGAAGTTCAAAGTGGTGATGAATGAGAAGAGTGAACTGGATGCCAACAAGGTATTCGGAGAGCACAAAGCCGATCACAACATCCTCAATGCAGCCCTGATCATGATCCAGGATTATCCTGGCAGAGAAGTAGTCCTTGTCTCCAAAGATATTAATCTCCGCCTGAAAGCAAAAGCCTTGAACATCCGGGCGGAAGATTATCAAACTGGTAAGATCAAAGACCTGGAGACCCTCTATTCGGGAAAATCACTGATTGAAAATATCGAGAAACCGGTCATCGATATGATCTATGAAAATGGGTTTTGCCTTCCTGAAGATGTCGGGGTGATCCATCCCATTGCCAACCACTATTTTATCCTGAAGAACGGGAAAAGCTCCGTTTTGGCTTTTTACAATCCGGTTTCGGAACATATTGAGAAAATCGAAAAACACCCCTGCTACCGGATCACTCCCCGCAATGCCGAACAGGTTTTTGCGCTCCATGCGATCCTGAATCCGGAGGTCAAACTGGTCACGTTGCAGGGGATTGCCGGGACCGGGAAAACCCTCCTGGCGCTTGCCGGATCCCTGGAACAGAAACGGAATTTCAAACAGATCTATTTGGCCCGGCCCATTGTTCCCCTGAGCAACAAGGACATCGGATACCTTCCCGGCGATATCAAATCGAAGTTGAATCCGTACATGGAACCCTTGTGGGATAACCTGAAGTTCATTCAGAACCAGTATGGCGAAAAGGATAAAGAGTTCAAAGCCATCACAGAGGCCATTGACAAGGAAAAGCTGATGATCACTCCGCTGGCCTATATCCGGGGCCGGAGCATCTCCAATGTCTTTTTCATTGTGGACGAAGCACAGAACCTGACACCGCACGAGGTGAAGACCATTATCACCCGGGCCGGGGAAAACACCAAAATCATCTTTACCGGTGACATCTACCAGATTGACACACCCTATCTGGATTCTCAAAGCAACGGTCTCTCGACGCTCATCGACAAGATCAAATATAATCCTATCTATGCCCATATCCGTTTGGAAAAAGGCGAACGGTCCGAACTGGCTAACCTGGCGAACGAATTACTATAGAGCCGCGATCAATCGCGTGTCTATTAAGTGCCTTACCCTAAAACAATAAGCAGTATATGTTCCGAATCAATGTGATTGACTTTGAATCATCGACTCACGAGAGGAGTTTTCCCGGCTGGTAGTGTAAATCCGTAAAGCATCGCAGTATGTTCCTGGCTTTTTTTTAATGAATACTGACTTTTTCGGATTCGGTTGATAAAAACGGATCCTACAATGGCAACCGTCAGATTGGCAAAAAGTGCAATCATGTCGTGGATACTATGCACACGAAACGTATACAGTGGCTTTATGACAGGAAATTCCAGATCGTGAAGCTCAGAACAGCCGCAAATATCAGTCCTGCCTTATCAATGAAGAGTGATAACGAGGCAACAACAATTAAAAAGATTAGCCCTACGGTCTGATAACCGATGGTATTCGAAATGGGATAGCAGATTCCTGCAGTCAGTGCACAGGCAAGATCAGTTTCTTATTCAGCTGGGTATGTGGAGCTACCATAACGAAAAATGTACTTGACTTTTTAATCGATTTATCCCTCTTTATAAAATCTTTATATCCCCGCACGTACATTTAATACTTTCTTTTTACCGGCACGTCTACTTTAGCACCGGGGATCGTTCCTGCATTCCGTCGATTGACTATTCATTGAAATAACCACGTGAAGCCTTC
This sequence comes from Bacteroidales bacterium, assembly GCA_016926765.1. Taxonomy (GTDB): domain Bacteria; phylum Bacteroidota; class Bacteroidia; order Bacteroidales; family FEN-979; genus QYOJ01. The sequence goes on from JAFGNY010000377.1 coordinate 5,517, forward strand.
CGTTTCCAATCACCGTAGTTCGTTTGCAGGATTCCTGATCACTCTTGGAATCGTTTTCGGGGATATCGGGACATCTCCCCTGTATGTGATCAAGGCTATTGTTTCCGGCGCCTCGGCTGTCAACGAGGGATTTATCCTGGGAGGCCTGTCAGCTATCTTTTGGACCATTACCCTGCAAACAACGATCAAATATATCGTGATCACATTACGGGCAGATAATAAAGGGGAAGGAGGTATTTTCAGTCTCTTTGCCCTGGTTCGAAAACGTGCCAAATGGGCCTATATTCTTGCGTTGATTGGTGGAGCAACATTGCTAGCCGATGGGGTGATCACTCCTTCCCTGACCATTCTGTCCTCTGTTGAAGGTCTGCAAAATTTAAATCCCCGAACGCCGGTCATTCCAATAGCCATAATCATATTGACGGGACTCTTCCTGTTCCAACGATTCGGAACAAAGGTGATCGGAAAGTTCTTCGGTCCCATGATGCTGATTTGGTTTGTAATGCTGGCAATACTCGGTATTGTTCAACTGACAGGAAATCTCCATGTCTTTGTCGCATTGTCGCCAGCATATGCTTACAGGTTTTTGGTAGATTTTCCGGAGGGTTTTGCTCTCCTTGGTGCGGTATTTCTGGCTACAACAGGGGCAGAGGCTATGTATTCCGATCTCGGGCACTGCGGTTTGAAAAACATCCGAATCTCATGGATTTTCGTAAAGACTGCCCTGTTGCTTAATTATTTCGGCCAGGGAGCCTGGGTATTGAAGAATCCTACTGCAGCGACAGATGGTTGGACGAATCCGTTTTATGCCATCATGCCGGGTTGGTTTTTACCTTTGGGCATTGTCATCGCCACTGCTGCAGCCATCATAGCAAGCCAGGCGTTGATTAGTGGATCATACACCCTGATCAGCGAGGCCATATCCCTGAACTTCTGGCCCCGTATTCGCATTAAATATCCCACAAGCATTAAAGGACAACTCTACATCTCAAGCATCAACTGGGCCTTGTTTATCCTGTGTATTTTTGTGATCCTGTTTTTTCAGCGTTCATCAAACATGGAGGCCGCCTATGGATTATCCATCACCATCACCATGTTGATGACCACAGCCTTACTTTCTGTTTATCTCCATCAGAAGAAAATTTCCGTTATCCTGATTGGTATGATGCTGGCTGTATTCATCACCATAGAGACCGCTTTTTTACTGGCAAACCTGCAAAAATTTATCCATGGTGGCTGGTTCACGATTGTTCTTGGAGGGATCCTCTTCGGAATCATGTACATTTGGCGAAGAGGCCGGAAGATCAAAAACAATTTTACGGGATTTGTCAATGTTGAGAAATATTTCGACCTGTTCAGTGCGCTTCATTCCGATACGTCCATTCCCAGATATGCCACTCAACTCGTGTTTCTGACCAAAGCTAACAGGATCCATGATATTGAAATGAAAATAGTCTATTCCATTTTAAACAAGCAGCCAAAGAGAGCAGAGGTTTATTGGTTTCTGCACGTAGATATCCTTGACGAACCTTATGTTCATGAATACAAGGTGACATCCCTTATCCCGGATTTATTGTTTAAAGTCGACTTCAAACTCGGATTCAAGGTTCAACCCAGGATAAATTTATTCTTTCGTCAGGTTGTTGACGAGATGGTACGTAATCATGAAATAGATCTTACAAGTCCATATAATTCATTGAGACAATATAAAATAACTGGTGATTTCAAATTTGTTCTGATCGACAGGATTCAGAATTACGATTTTGATTTTTCACCTGTTGATCAGTTTATTATGGACCAATATTTTTGGCTCAAACGGTTGGGAATTGCAGATTTAAAATTTTACGGACTGGACAGCAGCAATGTGGTGGAGGAGACAGTACCTCTTCAGGCTGAAACCCATGGAGCAGGTGAGTTCCGATAACCACACCGATTCCAGGAATCTCAGAAAATGAAAACTTCGCTCCCGTGGGGATAATTCTCCTCCTGATACAAAGATCGGTCATTCAGTACAAAGATTCTATAAAGAAAAGAGAAGGTTTGCCATCGATTTACCTGTTATGCACTCTTTATATCAGAAGAATCAGTATTTTTAGTCGTTTAAAAGGGGGAAGACGATGGACAACCTGGTAAATTTCTAAGTTGTGGACATACATACTGAGTGGGTACTTTTTGGATTGGGTCTGCTAACCATCTTCTCCTATTTATTTGATTTATTTGCAAAAAAACAAAAATACCCTTAGTAATCCTGTTGATTCTGATCGGTATTTTAATACGATTATATGCCGATGCGAATAAACTCTCTTTTCCCTGGTTGGAGACCATCCTTCCAACTGTGGGTGCTATCGGACTCATTCTGATTGTTCTGGATGGGGCATTGGAGTTATCGATTGTTAAAGAAAAACGGGGATTGATCACCCGTGCCTTTCTTTCGGCGCTTTGTGGCCTCCTCCTGACCATCACGGCTTTGACTCTCCTGTTTCATTTTGGCTTCCATCTGGATATGCACAAGAGCATTGTAAATGCCATTCCGCTCTCCATCATCTCCAGCGCCATTGCCATTCCTAGTTCCATAGGATTTCCATCCAAAAACAGAGAGTTCATTATCTATGAATCTACTTTTTCGGATATCCTGGGAATCATTCTGTTTAACCACGTGGTCTCAACTACCTCCTTTTCTCCGATAGTGTTCTGGAGTTTCTCCATCGAAATTGTCATCATCCTTGTCATTACGTTAATCTGTTCCTTTTTACTTGTCAGAGTCCTTGACAAGATCGAGCACAAGATCAAATACTTTTTACTTGTTGCAGTGCTGATCATTTTGTATGCCGTTGGAAAAATGTTACAGGTCTCCTCGCTGATGCTGGTATTCTTCTTTGGTTTGCTGATAGCCAACAGCCGGAACCTGTTCCCTAAATTCATTGGGCGCCGCATTGATCATGAAAAGAATGATGTACATCTCAGACAATTGCATTTGCTTACAGGGGAGTCCGCCTTTCTGATCCGGACCTTCTTTTTCCTGATCTTCGGGTATACCATTGCAATCAGAAAATTGGAAAATCCATGGCTTCTTCTTTGGGGTTCCATCATTTTTATTCTCATTTTCCTGGTACGTTTTCTTTATCTCAGGGTGACTAACAGGGATAAAATATCCCCGGAGGTCTACATAGCGCCGAGGGGTTTGATCAATATTCTGTTGTTTCTTAGCATTCCATCGGTTTACCGGTCGGAAATAATCAACCAATATGTTCTATTGATCGTATTGCTTCTTTCCCTGCTTATGATGATATGGGGAGGTATCTCAATGAAAAAACCCAGGGACCGAAGAGAGATGATCGATGATGTCAGGGAGTTCTCTTCCAAGATATAAATATGAAATTATCATAAGTTTATTCCAGTCTGATCATACGTTGGATGTCCTCATTTTTTCCAAAAAGGACAAGAATGTCATCTTTCTCAAAAAGTGTCTCGGGCGAGGCGATGCCTTGAACCTTATGACTCTTCCTGAAGATTCCCAACAGATTTTTCCCTTGTGTCACTTTGATTGTAGTAAGGATAATCACATTATATTTTCTCCGTAATCCTGCCTGGGCCAGTGTCATGCCAGCCAGCTGTTCGGGTACCTTTGCTTCTACGATACTGTATTCGTTTGCCAGGTCGAATGAATCGATGATTCCGATGTTGTTGATCTTTTTTGCCCATCGTTCAGCTGTTTCTTCCTCAGGATGAACGATCTCGTCAACTCCCATAGCTTCCAGAATGGTTTGGTGAAGCACCGAAATGGCTCTGCTGATCAGTCGTTTGACCTTCAATTGTTTTAAAAGCGCCGTTGCAAGGATATTTGAACCCTGATCTTCCCCAATGGCAACAACCACAAGGTCTGTCTCTTTAAGAGGTAAATACCCGACAGCGTGCTGGTCGGTGCAATCGAGACACACTGTATGGGTTATACTTTCCTTCAGTGTTTCCACTTTTACCATCTGGTTGTCCACACCGATGACTTCGTGCCCCATTAGGGTAAGTTTCTGGGCCAGGGATCTGCCGAAATTGCCAAGGCCAATAATAATGACTTTCATGTTGATGTATCAATTGATTAAAATATCTTCAGTGGGGTGTCGGTAGGCTACGAACCTGACTTTACGCAGCAGAGCAATTATGAGCGTAAGTGCACCTATCCGTCCGATGAACATTGTCAGAATGATGACCAGTTTTCCCGCTGTGCTCAACTTTGCTGTGATTCCCATGCTTAGCCCAACAGTCCCAAAGGCTGAGAAACATTCAAAGACGATTCTGAGCAGATCCTTACCCTCTTCAAAGAACGCGACAAGAAATATTGAAATCCCAATGGTAGATAATGATAGAAACATTATGGCAAATGCCCTTCTTACCGATACATGGGAGATCTCCCGGTGGTAGAGTTCGATCCGTTGCCTCCCTTTGGCAAGGCTAAGGCCGTTCAGGATGGCGACCGCTAATGAACTGGTCTTGATGCCTCCGCCTGTCGATCCTGGGGAAGCGCCTACCCACATGAGAAAAATGATGAGAAGGATTGAGGGGAGATGTAACGCCGAGGTTTCCACAACGTTGAATCCCGCAGTTCGGGGTGTCGCTGCCGTGAAAAATGCAGTCAGAATTTTCCCGACTCCCTGGTGATCTGACAAGGTATTTTTTGCCTCAAACAGATAAATAAATGATGTGCCCATGATCAGCAGGATAAGGGTTGTAATTACCACGATTCTGGCGTTGAGGTTGATAACCCATGGTTTATGAACCGGTCTTTTGAAGAGAATGGGTGGTAACAATCTGTTGATCAGGAGATGTTTTATGTATTTTATAAAGTTGAATACAATGAGAAATCCTAATCCACCGGTGATAAAAAGTAATGCAATCACACCTTGCAATGGGTAATTATATCTTATACTCCCTTCGTACAAGCTATCTGAGAACGTGGAGAATCCGGCATTGCAGAATCCCGAAATACTGTGAAAAATGGAGAAAAAAAACGGATCGGTATGACCATATAATGAAGCAGTATCGATGCAGATAAAAATTGCGATGGCTCCTGCACATTCGATGGCCAACGTTAGCAAAATGATTTTTTTAAACGTCCTGTAAATCTCGGCGATCTTATCCGTGTTAGCCATATCTTTCATCAGGAGTTGATTCTCATAAGAAGTGCCCCCTCTGAAGAAATACCCGAAATAACTGGTAAACGTCATGATTCCGAGTCCGCCAATCTGGATCAGAATCATGATGATGGATTGGCCGAACAGAGTAAAATAGGTTCCCGTGTCCACCACAACAAGTCCGGTTACACAAACGGCGCTGGTGGCTGTAAACAGTGCATTCACCACAGATATCCCTGTATGTGTTGCTCCAGGTAATAGAAGTAACAAGGAGCCGATTAGAATTACAAGGATAAAACTTGCGATAAAAAGTTGACCGGGGTTCATATAACTTCTCTTAACGTTTAGTTTTAACAGCAGCAGTTCCCGGAAAGAGATCAGAAAAATGGCTATATAGGTCCACCAGATACGATTGAACACGTTCAACTCAATCAACCCGGTATTGTTTAATATCAGAATGATTAGAAAGGCAATCAGCACAAAATCAAACGACCAGGCTTTCATATTAGGTCGATCCTGTTTGCTTAGGTACCTGACAAATAAAAGAACAATCCCAGAGATCATACCGGCCATGTAGATCTTCGATAATGGGATCGAAGCCATTGAGGAATGATCAAATCCCAGGTCATAGAGAATGGTCATGCATGAAAACAGGGTCACTATAAAGGACGCCCTTTTTATTATTAACCGGAGTTTCATTGAATTATACCTCACGATCTGATGATATAGAATCCGATCGTTTTCCTGCGAACATACATGAATTGATTTAAATACGCAATTTTTTCCGGCAATTGTCAGGATTGGTCTGTTTACCACACTAATCTCTCAAACATCATCAGTGCTATGTAACGCTCTTTTCAGGCAAACTGAAATAAGCAGTACGAAAATAAGGTAAATCGAGTTACCTAAAATATTAATAAAATGAAAGTCAACACTTTATATTATAAGATCACCAGAAATCTGGAGAAGCTTAAAGATCTGCCTTTGCTGTTCATCCGGATCACGCTGGCAGGGGAAAACACCAATTATTATTTTTACCGGGGATATTTTCCAGATAGATACTCCCTACCTTGACGCCCAGAGAAACGGTTTGTCGACGATGATCGACAAGATCAAACACAATCCCATCTACGCGCATATCCGTTTGGAAAAAGGGGAGCGGTCGGAGCTGGCTAACCTGGCGAACGAGCTTATATCATATCAGAAAATCGAATACTTCACGGATGCCGTAACGGTTGTTCCCGGATTCAATTTGGAGAAATATTGGTCGGCGGCTTCGTATGAGCGATAGACGGATTCCTTCTTTGCCCCGAGGATGTTGTCGATTTTCAATCCTACCTGAACACGTTTTTTCTCTCCAAAGCTTTTGTTGGCGTTGAAGTTCAAACTGTTAAAAGGCTTGGTGTAAATGTCGGGGCGGTCCACCATTCCGACATATTGCAAAGTGAGTCCCTGAACATTGTAGTACAGGCCGGCTTCAAATCCATTCCAAAATCCGTTTTCCCCTCCGTTGTATGAGAGTCCGCAGTTGATCATATAGGGGGCCTGACCTGCCATTGGCCTGTATTCGCTGATCGATTGCCCGGTTCGTGCATTGGCTACACGGGATTCATATTCCGTAGTGCTTAACCTGATCCTCGATACGATATAGGTCACATTAGCCGTGAGCTGAAAATTTTTCAGGGCTTTTGCGATCAGATCCAGGTTGAGCCTGAGCTCGAGCTCTCCTCCGAACACCTGCCCGTCTCCAACGTTACGGGGCTGAAAAGCGCCCTGCAGGGTGGCATACTGGACGATCTCGATCGGACGGATAAATCGTTTGTAGAATGCGCTTAATGAAATGGTTTGACCACTTTTTGGGAACAGCTCCCAGCGAAGGTCGAAATTGTGAATGCTGGTGCTTCTCAGATTTCCATCCCAGTAAACGATTCCTTCGGCATCGTTGGCATCACGGAACAACCCGCCGATAAATGTCCGTCCGCTGATCGGATCATAAATTTCAGCGTAGGAGAGCTCTTTAAAAGAGGGTCTGGCAATGGTCATCGCATAGGAGAACCTCAGGTTTTGTTTTTTCGACAGGGAGTAAATAAGGTTTAATGAAGGGAAAAAGTTGTTGTTCTCAAGTACTTTTTCATTATCCAGCTTATGAACTCCCAGCTGATCCTGACCGGTATATCGCTGAACGTAATTCTCAAACCGGACGCCGAGGATTGTTTTCAGCCGTTTAAATACATTTGCTTCAAAGGAGACATATCCGGCAACATTATTGACATTGGAATTAAACTGGTTGGGATTGACGGGAATAAAAGAGGCATCATAGGTTGTTCCTCTGTTCACATTGCTATCAACGGGCCAACGATTTTCAGTGTAAAAGAGTTCATCCGGATTTCCTGTCAGAGTGATATTCCGGATGTTGAAGGCGAAACTCCGGATAGCAAAATCACGTTCCTTATACGTATACGTCCCTCCGAACTTCAGGATGGCTTTTTGTTCTTTCAGATGAAATGTCCTGGTTACATCAACGGCTCCGGGAATATTGATCTCTTTCAGGTTTCGCCAGATCCGTTCAGGGAATCCGGATTCGGTCCCGATAATGTACCCTCCGCCATCAGTAACGTACCTTGTGAACCGGATATCCGGATCTTCCATTCTGGAGTAGGTAGGCGAGATCTTCCATACCAATTCCCATTTCGAATCATCAACAAGGTGTTTGCCGTCAATAAACAGATTGGTCATGGCCCGTTCGCTGTAGTCGAGGTTGTGCTGGAATCCTGAAAAGTTGCTCCCCTGGTCGGCGCCGATATAATCAAAGATCCCTGCGCTTGACTGGCCGTTTTGAAGGTGCATGATATTCAACCGGTATTTTGAGTTTTTGGTTTTAAGCGCAAATCCGACAAGGCCTCCCAGGAGTACGTTGTTTTCCCCGAGGTTGCCTTTCTGGAATTCGCGAAGTTCCATTTCAGTTACATCCGGATCAGCCGACAGGCCGTAATGACCGTACTCTGCATTTTTATAGAAGTCGGTATTGTTTTTATAGGACAGTGCAACATTGTAACCCAGGGTCACTTTGTTGCCCGGGATCTGATTCCCGAGAGAAAAGCTCAGGCTAAAATCCATCAAACTTGTCTGGGTGTGAGCTGCCATAGTTGGGTTGAATGAACCGAGAATTTCCTGGTATCTCATTCCCTGAGCGCCATAAGGATCGGTAACTACATCAGCATACAAAGGGATATCGCTTGTAGCCGGAATTCTTCTGGTACCATCGTCAAAACCCAGGAAGTCGGTACTTCCCCCTTTGTAGGTCAGGTAATTCTTATTGAAGTGGGACCCGGGATTGTAACCTGCACTGATTCCGATAGTTCCCTGTTTCTCTTCCGGAAAATCTTTTACCGTGATATCAATGACCCCACCGGTGAAATCAGCCGGCAGGTCAGCGGTGAATGATTTATAGACAATGATGTTGTCAATGATGTTGGTGGGGAAGATATCCATCTGGAGGGTATTGCGGTCGGGATCAAGGCCCGGGATATCCATCCCGTTCAGCATGGTTTTTGTGTACCTGTCGCCCAATCCGCGCACATAGACGTATTTTCCTCCCTCAACGGAAAGGCCAGGAACCCGTTTCATGGAGGAGGCTGCATCGGAGTCTCCTATTTTTCTGAAGTTTGCAGCCGAGATCCCGTCGATCACGTTGGCTGATTTCATCTTCATCGTCAGGAGGGCAGTTTCGGTATTTCTGACCACTTTTGCCGTGATAGTCACCTCAGCCAGTTCAATGGATGACTCCTTCAACCGGAGGTTGTCGAGAAGGGTAACCTCTTCGGCCTTAACAAGCAGATCCTTAATCAGCAAGGTTTCATAGGAGATATAGGAAACCCTGAGGGTATAGGTTCCCGGAGGGATGCTCAGGTTGAATTTTCCGTCCAGGTCTGTCATCGTCCCCAGGGTTGTTCCCTCAAGGAAAATGGTGACCCCGGGGAGGCTTTCTCCGGCTCCGTCATCGAATACGGTTCCCCGGATCAATCCGTTTTGTGCGTTCAGCGAAGAGGTCAGGCTGATAAGCAGGAGAAACACAATGAACTTTAGTGATCGCATAGCAGTGTATCCTTCTGGTCTATTTTGTTGTAAATCAAACCTCGCAGGATGTATATACCTGCGAGGTTTGGTTTTTCAGGTTATATTCGTAAAAACCAATCAAAAGCCGTTCAGCGCTCCTGCTGCTGCAGCCCATGTCCAGCCCTGGAATACAGAAGCGTCGGCACCGACAGTGTTGGCACCTTCTGCGACAACTGTTACATAAGCATCTGTTCCATCGATAAAGAAATCGGTTACGGCTGATCCTGCAGGAATGGTTGCCTGAAGGTTTGAAGCATTCAATCCGACCGGGTTTAGGTCAAAGTCCTGACCGTCTTTGATAGAAAAGAAATAGATGTTGCTCATGGTAACCAGTGAGTTATCATCCAGATCAACGAGACCCTGGGCATCGTCGGCTTGAGCTGTGCCGTTGAGGATAGTGTGGCTGTCTTCCATCGCGCCTTCAGGGCCATCGAGTTCAAAACACTCATCGAACGGATTGATCACGATAAAGTTATCGAGGGTTCCGCCCCACGACTGGTCGGTGTCAACGGCATCGTCTCCCATATTCCAGAAAATAACGTTTTTCACGCTGACCTTGCCACCAAACCATTCGATACCGTCATCCTGGTTAGCTACGATCTCAATGTTTTCAATTACAGTTTCTGAACCAACTCCACCAAGGGTTAACCCGTTGATCTCATTTCCTTCCCCGATGTTTGTGCCACCATGTCGAATTGAAACATATTTAATCACACCCGAGTTGTCTGATGGATTGTCACCTCCATAAAGTCCGTTGGGATCTGAAGGTGGAATTCCTTCAATCTGAACTGAAGCGGCATCAGCGGAGATGGGAGCATAGCCAAGGATCAAAACGCCTCCCCAGAGACCGTTAAGATCTGGGTCGAGATTAGGGCTGGCAATCTCACCGGGTTGGATCTCGTCGGCGACCGAGGTAAAAATGATCGGGGAGGTGGCTGTGCCTTCGGCCATCAGTTTCCCTCCACGGGCCACCAGGAGTGCGGTAGCGTTTGCACCCGTACCAGCCTGCCCTTTTACAACAACGCCCGGTTGAATCGTTAATATTACGCCGGCTACCACAGCAATACGGCTTTCAAGAATATACGTTTTTCCGGTTTCCCAAGTCGTGTTCTGCGTGATGTTTGAGGTGACATGAAATACCAGTTGCTCTTCTACAATATTAAGAACGGCAGTAGCTGCACCTGTCTGGCCTTCATGATCGGTGACCGTAAGAGTAACTGATCCGGCTCCGATGGCTGCCCCTGCAGAAAAGGTCACTACCACTGTTCCGGAGGTTGATCCTGCAGTGCCGTTGGTTTTGATGATAGCGGTTCCACCGGTTACAGCAAGTGTTGCTGCGTTGAATTCCCCGTCGGCTGTATAGTTGAATGTCAGGTCGACATCCGTACTCTTTTGAACCTCAGTATTGGCAGGAGCGGTTACGGTCGGAATTTGTTTCGTCTCGTCTTTTTTGCACGATGTGAATCCGACAAACAGGGCGATTATGATCATCCCTGTAATTTTCAAGTAATTGATTTTCATTGTCTTTCTATTTTATTTGTGTAACAATTTGTACACTGCAAAGAACACCATCTTTCATGGGATAAATATGAACGAATTGTTAAGCAATCTTTAAGAAATTGTGTATGGAAATGCTACAGGAATAGTCTGATAATAAGGGAAAAACAACCGAAAGAGAGATTCAGGCACTTGCCTTGA
>JAFGNY010000378.1 GCA_016926765.1 Bacteroidales bacterium
ATCTTACCCCATGGACTGAAGGATCACTGCAGTTCCTTTTTCATAAAGAACATGTAGCATATGTCCTTCCTCCTTTCGATATGGATTACCAGATTGACGGAAAGAAGTTTCATAAAGAGGGAGCTTACCGGGAAACTCTCTTGCTTAATGGGAAAGGGATCGTCATTCACCTCCTGTCATTAACCAGCTACATTGAAGAGTACCGGGCCAAATCATCTGCCTTCACGCCTCCGGCCTCCGGCACCAAAACTACTTCAGGCGAATCAGACCTCCCGATCATCTTTTCCCACCAGTCAGAACCAAGAAAAGCAGTGGTCGACCTGCATATCCATGAACTGATTGAAGACCCTTCAAATCTTCAGAAACCGGAAATCCTCGGTTTTCAGAAAACCTATTTTATCCGGTGTCTCGATGCCGCTATTGCCAATAATTTCCTGGATGTAATCTTTATTCACGGAGTAGGTGATGGTACCTTGCGTGGCGTTCTGATTGATCAGCTGAAAAAAACAGAGGGCATCGAATGGTTCGACGCCCCCATGGCAAATTATGGTGCGGGCGCGATTGAAGTGCGTATCCCGCATAACAGGTAGTTAGTGGTTCACAGTGATCTTTCTCGTGTAAATCTTATTCTCAGTGGTTAGCTGAAGAATATACACTCCGTTGGCAAGGTTCCCTGCATCAATTTCAGCATGATGGTCACCGGCTTCAAGGTACCCTGGCTGTTGGCTCCACACTTTCTGGCCGAACGTATTGTATAATGTAAGCGACACATTATCAGGATTTACCAGGTGGAAAGAGGCTGTTGCGAAGGTTGAAACAGGATTGGGAAAGACCTGCAGCGCTCTCGTCTGGTCAAACTGCGTATGTACAGAAACGATGTTGGCGTTGAATTCCGTCTTTTCATAATAACCAAAAGGTCCTCCCATTACCACTTCTGTTTCCTGATCATCCTGAAGCAGATAAAGCCCGTTGCCGTTCGTGCAACAGATCCCGTTGCCACCGGCATCGTAAATGGTAAAAATGTAACAGCCTTCAGTTGAAAGTTCAATGGTATCGCGATGTACCATATTGGGGTCGCTATACGGTCCACCACTATCGATCACCGTTCCCTGTGCGTCCTTGATATCCTACGTAGTTTCTTCCGGAGAATTGTCTGTTTTAATGAAGAGGATCATCTTGAATGTTGTGGCAGGAGCTTCCACGATCGGGATGTTGAGGGTGTCATTTTTGGGGTACTCATCAGAAGCACTGTTCGGCTGATCCGTGAAGACCTGTAAGGTATTTGTCACCTGAGGAACAAACGAATATTCGGGGAGGTTGACGACGGTTTTTTCCAGTGGGCCGATACTCCCGGTCCAGCTTTCAGTGGCAACGGTGCCTCCGTTGACTGCGAAATTCAGGTCAAATGAGGTAATGGTGTTATTTCCGTTGTTCCTGATTGTTACAACAGGAGCTACCACTCCGGAGCAATTGGTTGATGAAACATTATTTACTTCCAGTACCTGCAAATCGATGTCGTAGGGCAGAACCAACGGGTTGGTGGAACTGTTGGCAGCCTGGTGGACCTCTTTGGTTGTTTTATTCTGGATAAAACTGACGGCAGCCAGCTCATCAATATCGTATACCTGACCGGGTTCGAAATGCCAGCTGGTCTCAATGATGACATAATCTCCGGCTTCAAACGAACCCAGGGATGTCCCATCTTTTGTAGGCAGCATCTTCTTCATCACGTGATCAAAGTTCTTCTCGCCATTCGTTCCTGGGGCTGTGGTGAACTGGACATATTTTTCAATCACCACATTGTGAGCTACCAGGCTTCCGCTGATAACTTGCGTTGCTGTGGCTAACATGGTGAGGAATAGTTCATCGTTTGATGGCGAGAGCGACTGTTGGACGGAGATCTCAAAGGGAGAAGGCGTATTGCTTCTGTTGTTGATCACGGATAACACTCCCGAGTTCCAGGTATTTGAAAATACATTTCCGTCAACAACTGACCATGGAACGTACTGAAAATTATTATAAAATGACCGCCTCGCGTTATTATCCACGGTATTGGCCAGGTACATCGGATCATTCCCTGGAGCGGGCCAGCTCATATGGTAAAAGATCGCTGTAAAAACCGTAGGATTGGCCAGAAGCCATGAATGAATATTGTTGTTTGCATTGACACAGGGTCCGCAGGTGGCGGAAGTAAACTCTTCCAGCAACACAAGCCGCTGAGATTGAGCTGAACAGAAGAAAACCTGAATAGAAAAAAGAATCAGAAAAAAGAAAATTTTTTTCATGGGATAAAGGATTTAATAATGGAACTTACTGCATGTAAAGATACTATTTTTTGTCAGAGGTTGCTTTCTACGCTGAAAATTTGGGCACATCTCCGGAAATCGGTTTTTATATAGTATCTTTGCAGTCAGTTTAATAAATCAAGTATTCTAGATAAAAAACCCCAAGACCTATGAAAAAAATTATACTCCTGACTTACCTGCTGAGCATCGCTGTTTTTTTCGGATACTCCCAAAGCCTTTCGCTGGTTCATAATAGCAATCCAGTTGCTAATGACGAAGCGATCAATTTCAACGGAGAACCTTCAACCTCTGTGATCAATTCGTTTATCGGCGTGGTGAACAACGGATCGACAGCCCTTAGCGTAAAGTGTAAAAAAGTTGAGATTTCGCTGATACCGGATACGGAGAACGCGTTTTGCTGGGATGTTTGTTATGGGCCTGATATCTATGTCTCGATCGGATGGGTGGATATTGATCCGGGAGTAACGAATACGGCTTTTACAGGAGACTACAGTCCTCAAAACCACGCTGGCCAGAGCATCATCCGGTACGTGTTCTTTGATGCCAACAACCCCAACGATTCAGTATGTTTCAGGGCGCTGTATAACGCCTATCCACTTGGCATGGAAAACCATGAGGTGTTGGCTTCGCTCTCTGCAGCCTATCCTAATCCCGCTTCTGTTCAGGCCTCTTTCAGTTATTCTGTTGAACGTGGCGCCACCGCCCTGCTGTTGGTCAGAAATGTTCTCGGGTCCACCGTGAAAGAGGTTTCTCTCACAGGATCCGGCATGACCTCTATTTCCACGTTGGATCTTTCTGAAGGGATCTATTTTTACAGTCTGGTTGTCAACGGCAAAACTGAATCCACCCGCAAACTGGTGGTATCGCACTAGTAGGGGCGAGGCATGCCTCGCCTCTACTTGATATTAAATGCCTTTTTCAGCTTCTCAACGTAATCCAGCTTTTCCCAGGCAAAGAAATCAACGGATTTCTGGTAGACCTCTTTGGCGTTGCCATTCCCTTTTCTGGCTTTGGAGCCTTTTACGGGATAGTAGACATCAATGGTTTTGGTAAAAGGGTCCCGGCCGAAATGGCCATAGGAGGCAGTAGGCAGAAAGATCGGGTTCTTCAGGCCAAATCGTTCAATGATGGAGTAGGGCCGCATATCAAAAACGTTGCTGATCGTTTTAGCGATCTTTCCGTCCGATAATTTCTTCCCGTTTTTATCTTTAACCCTGGCCGTGCCGTAAGTATTGACATACAAGCCCACCGGTTCAGCAACTCCGATAGCATAGGCTACCTGAATCAGCACCTGATCGGCAATGCCTGCAGCCACCATGTTTTTGGCAATATGACGGGCGGCATAGGCGGCCGAGCGGTCCACCTTTGAAGGGTCTTTCCCCGAAAAAGCGCCGCCTCCATGAGCGCCGTGACCACCATACGTATCCACAATGATCTTTCGCCCGGTGAGACCGGTATCGCCATGCGGACCGCCGATGACAAACTTCCCGGTAGGATTCACAAAGAGGTTGAAATCATCCTGAACCAGTTTTCTGATCCTGGCAGGCAACATCTTTTTTACCCTGGGGATCAGGATCTCTTCCACATCGGTACGGATTTTCTGTTGCATCTCCTTCTCGGCAGATTTCAATGCTTTGAGAGAGTTGTTTTTCGGAAGGATGAATTCATCGTGCTGGGTGCTCACCACGATTGCATTGATGCGCACTGGCTTTCCGTGGTCATCATATTCAACGGTGACCTGCGATTTGGAATCGGGGCGGAGGTATTTCATCTTTTTTCCCTCCCGACGGATGACAGCCAGCTCCTGAAGCAGAATATGGGCTAATTCGCTGGAAAGGGGCATGTAATTATCCATTTCGCGGCAGGCATACCCGAACATCATTCCCTGGTCGCCGGCGCCCTGTTCCTCTCTTTTTTCGCGCACAACACCTTGGTTGATGTCTGATGACTGTTCATGAATGGTTGAGATGACCCCACAGGAATCATTGTCGAAACGGTATTCGGCTTTTGTATACCCAATATCTCTGATGACTTTCCGTGCAGTCTCCTGCACATCAACCCAGCCTTCCGTCCTGACTTCTCCGCCACAGACAACCAGACCGGTTGTAACAAAGGTTTCACAAGCAACTTTGGACTCAGGGTCCCAGCGCAAAAACTCATCAAGCAGTGCATCCGATATCTGATCGGCTACTTTGTCAGGATGTCCTTCTGAAACGGACTCCGACGTAAACAAATATCCCATGATCTAAATGTATTTAGTTAATTATTAGTTACCTAAAAGGAAGAGTGTGGATTTGAATGTTGGAAAGGCTATTGGTTTAGCATTTTTTCCAGTGGTTGCAATCAATCAAATCTTTCCACCCTGCGGGAGCAAAAGTACAATAATTCTATTTACGATTGATTCGATTTACGATTTACGATTTTTTTTTATTCCCCCCATTCTTCAGAAACCACTTGAACACCAACACGGGCATTCAAGATTTTCAGACGTCAATAAAAATTTCATTCGCAAATCCAAAATCTCTATGTTCTTGTGAGTTCCTGAAACACCTCCTCGAGTCGCTGCTCATCGCGCTGCATGGAGAGGACAGTCAGTCCGTTGTCAACGGCAAATTTGAATACGGAAGGACGAATGTCGGTAGTAGAATCAGATGCCAGATGCCAGATGGTTGAGTCCGGATGCCGGATGCCGGAAGGTGGGGGGAGCACTTCAGTGATTCCGTTGATTTTCAATAGTTTTTTAGGATCAACCGGTTTATCGAACTCTACCTTGACGATGATTTTCGTTGTCTCTATCTTCCGGAGGTTTCTGGTTTTATCGTCGGCAACAATTTTTCCTTTGTGGATGATGATCGTCCGGTCACAGATAGCCTCCACCTCCTGCATGATATGGGTCGACATCATGATCGTCTTCTCTTTGCCGATCGACTGGATAAGGCTCCGGATCTCCACCAGTTGATTCGGATCCAGCCCGGAAGTGGGTTCGTCCAGAATCAACACTTCGGGATCGTGAAGCAACGCCTGTGCCAAACCCACTCGCTGGCGGAAGCCCCTTGAAAGCGCACCAATCTTTTTATGCTGCTCCTCCTGTAATCCTGTCAGTTCGATGATCTCCGCAATCCGCCTCTTTACTTGTCCGCTTGTCCGCTTGTCCGCTTGTCCGGTCGTCCGCTCGTCATGATTGATCTCAGCGATGAAATGAAGAAACTCCTTCACATACAGATCAAGATACAACGGGTTGTTTTCAGGCAGGTAGCCCACACGTTTCCGTACCTCCATCGATTGCTCAAGCACATCAAATCCGCAAACGGAAGCATCTCCTGAAGTAGGAGGGATGTAGCAGGTAAGGATCTTCATCAGTGTGCTTTTTCCCGCACCATTAGGTCCGAGCAGCCCAACAACTTCTCCCGGGTTAATTTCGAGCGAAATAGCATCAAGCGCTTTTTGGGTACCGTATAATTTGGTGATATGGTCAACGTTGATGGACATATGTCTGGATTTGTGGCGGGTCAAAGTTAGTTATATTTTGTCAGACAAGCGGACGAGCGGACGAGTAAAGATGATTAGTGAAGTTAGTGTGTTATACCGGATTTGGTTGAGGTGAATAAGCTGCGATAGGAGAGAAGACCAATCGCAAGGAAAAAGAAGAG
>JAFGNY010000379.1 GCA_016926765.1 Bacteroidales bacterium
GGAGCATTAGTAGATACAACCTTTGATGGGAAAATTATTATAGGGACAGTAATCGGTGATTCAGCCCTTGGGAATGACAAATCTTACAGAAGAATCTGTTTTACAAAATCAGATAATAATGGAAATATTATTTGGCAAAAGAAATACTGTACCAGCTATATTGAAAACCAGCTATGGTCAATAAAATGTCTTAAAAATGGCAAAATAGTAGCCACCGGTTCCCGAAAAAGATTTTATCCGGAAGTTCCCTATCAAATAGGATGGATCATATGTACGAATTCACAGGGAGACAGTATATGGTACCGCGAATATACCCTTGTACAAGGTGAACATAGTTGGAATTTTCTTTATGATATCGCTCAAGCCAACGATAGCGGATTTATTGCCTGCGGATATATCAACCCCGTATCTCCCGATCCGGGTCCTCAAAACACCTGGGTCATCAAAGTCGACAGCATCGGATGTGAGTCCCTTGATAATTGTTGGGTGGCAGTTGAAGAACCGGAAAGTAAATCCGTAGAAGAAAGAAAATTAACAGCCTTCCCCAATCCGGCAACCAACCGGATAACATTTGAAATGGATGGAGAAGAGATCCATGCCGGCTCAAAGCTTACGGTTTATGATATCTATGGCAAGATATTTTACAACGAATTTCTGACGAAATCCACGGTATCCCAGATTGTTGATGTTTCAGCGTGGCCTGCCGGAATTTATATCACCCGGCTGCTCACTTTGGACGGCGTAGTAACAAGTGTAAAGTTTGTGATAGAGTAACTCCCGAAACCTCAGCAGTCTCTAAACTGATTATCTTATAGGAAATTTTCAAAACATGAGACCCGAACAGGATATCATCTCCCGGCTCCTCCATGATCACCTCCAGCCTGCCGAAGATTTCATATGGGGCTTTGCCGATCTTAACGGTCTGATCGATAAAAAATTCGGTGATTTCACCTATGGCATCTCCATTGGGAAACGGTTGGATCCGATGATCGTCCATCAGATTTCGCAAGGGCCTACCCTTGAGTACTACAGTCATTACCGGGAGATGAACGACGAATTGTCGCGTATCTCGCTTCGCATATCTGCACGCCTGAAGAAATCAGGTATTCCCACATTAAACATCTCTCCTTCAGTGACTTCCGAAGCGTTGGACACGATCTATCACGAGACGTTGCGCACTGAAATTTCCCATAAAATGGTCGCCACCCGGGCAGGGTTGGGCTGGATTGGCAAGACAGCCCTCTTCATTTCCCATAAATTCGGCCCCCGTCTCCGGCTCGTTACCATCCTCACCTCTTACCCCTTGCCTCTCACCAAAAAGCCAATCGTAACCAGCCTCTGCGGAAACTGTGCCCTCTGCGTGGATGCTTGTCCGGCTAATGCGGCAACAGGGCAATTATGGGATACAACCGTGGACCGGGATCACTTTTTCGATGCCCCCAAATGCCGGAGCCAATGTGCGGAATTCGGGAAACGGTTCAATCAGGATATCCGGATCTGCGGAATTTGTGTGGCAGTATGCCCCGCTGGGGAAAATTACCTCCGGCGCTGAGAGGTGATCTCCTGCAACGATTTCCGGTAACTTTCCATCAACTGATGCTCAACCTGAACAAGACTTCCAAAAAGGGTTTCCAACAGGTAAAGTGCCGAAGTTTCATGCCCATCGTAGAAATCCAGATTCTTGAAGAGGTTATCATAAAACGACTGAACAAGAATGTTATAGGCCTCCTGGTCGTGGTACGTTTCCGACAGCATGCTGACCAGTTCGAAAGGAATGTACTCGATTGCCTGGGTTTCGCGTGCTGCGATCCAGGCATTGTCGTTCAGTCTGACCAGGTTCAGCGGAACGTTTTCCTTTAAATAGCTGATCTCTTTGGAGGTGATGGCGCCATTTTGCAATAGGGTGACCTGTTCAACCATGGCTATGTGCAAGGTGTCATGAAATGGGGAATTTGCCTTAAGGAATGCCAGATTCCTGATCAACTCCCCCTGAATTCCCTCCACGGCAATTTCGGCTTTATGTGCATCCGCCTGTTCGGTTCGCCATTCATTGAGTACAAAAGCAAGAAATACAGCAAGTAATACAGAAAAAAATTCGGTGATCAATGCAGGCCAGGAGAGCTTTGAGATCATCTTGTTGATTCTGATTATTCCGGATCTTTTCATAGAAAAAAAGTAAAATACAAGAAAACAGGAGGTAAATATATAGATTTATTGTAACCTTTCTTTCTAATCACTGTCAAACCATCCCTTTATCGAGTAAAACAGGTCGGATGTCCAATATCTTTTCCTGAATTTCGTTGGTTTTATAGTTTTGGCGAAAGTAAATTCTTCAACCGTTTATAAACCTTAAAAATCTGCTCATGAAAAAAAGATTTTTTCCCATTTTTTGCTTCATCCTCTTTGCGGTGTCACTCTCCGCACAGGAGGGGATGTGGCTGCTCAACCAGATCGATCAGCTGAACCTGAAAGATGCCGGTTTGGAAATCAGTACTTCCCAGATTTACACTCCCGGTAAACCTGCCATCGCCAATGCGGTGGTTCAGCTGGGCGGAGGGACTGCCTCCTTCGTTTCCCCCGAAGGATTGCTGCTCACCAACCATCACGTTGCCTATACCGCACTGCAACGGGCTTCTGCTGTCGAGAGCAATTACCTCACCGACGGCTTCCTGGCCCGTGAAAAGAGCAAGGAGATCAAAGCGCCCGGTTATGAAGCCCGCATCCTGAAAGAGATGAAAGATGTAACAGCCGAAATCATGAAATCGACCGAGGGGATCAAAGACCTGGAGGAGAGAGACAAGAAGATCTCCGAAGCTTCGGAGGCCATGACGAAACAGATCGAGGATGCCACGAAAGATGCCGACGCCCGGGTGGTCTCCATGTATAACGGAAAACAGTATATGCTGTTTGTCTACAAGGTGCTGAAAGACATCCGGATCGTCTATTCACCGCCTCTCTCCATCGGAAACTACGGAGGCGAGATCGACAACTGGATGTGGCCGCGGCATACGGGCGATTTCTCCTTCCTCCGTGCCTACGTGGCCCCCGACGGGACCGGAGTCACCTACAGTGAGGAGAATGTTCCCTATAAACCGGAGATCTGGCTGAAAGTGGCCGGCAAACCTCTGGCGCCGGGCGACCTTACATTTGTCGTCGGCTTTCCCGGTTCTACCACCCGCTACCGTACATCCAACTCGGCAGCCTGGAACCTGACTGAAAACTATCCGTTTTCGATTGCAAATTTCGGCGCTATCATCAATCTGGCTGAGGAGCTCACCAAAGATGATCCCGCCGGCGTTCTTAAAGTCGCTAACCTTACCAAGGGACTGGCTAACGCGATGAAAAATTACCAGGGAAAAGTAGATGGGATGACCCGGACAAATTACGTGGAGAAGAAAAAGAAGTTCGAAAAGGAATTCATGAATTGGGTTAACAGCTCGCCCGAGACAAAAGCCAAATACGGCAACATCCTGAACGACATCAAAGCCCAGTATGATGTCATTCGCAAAACAAAAGAACGCGACAACCTGCTCGGACTTTTCCAGGGACTTGCCGGCACACGGACGAATGCAGCCTATTATGCCATCCTGATTGCGTCGGAGAGAGAGAAGCCTGAGAATGAGAGAATTCCCGGATTTTCCCAGCAGATGGTTGACAACCTGGCCAGCGGACTTCAGTACACCTACAACGACTATTACGAGCCCTTCGACAAAGCCCTGCTTATTCGGACACTGAAACAGGTGAAGCAACTTCCCGAAGACCAACGGATTGAAAGCCTGGAGTACGTTTTTCAAGCCCCCTATGGATCTGTTGAACAGTTTGTGGATGTTGCTTATCAAAACTCGAAACTGGACAACCTGGAGTATGTTGTCTCCCTCTTTGATAAGTCAACCGCCGACCTGAAAGCGCTGAACGATCCGATCATCAACATGATGGCCAGCCTCTATCCCTATATTCAACAGAACCAGGACATGAACAACGCATTCGCCACCCAGGTGATCGACCTGCGCAAACAATATATTGATGCGCTGTATGAGTGGAAAGGCTCCACGCTTTATCCGGATGCCAACAGCACGATCCGATTCACTTACGGACCCATCAAAGGCTATTCACCCCGGGATGCCGTATGGTATGAACCATTTACAACCCTCGAAGGCGTTGTCGAGAAAAATACCGGCATCCTGCCTTTCAATGCGCC
>JAFGNY010000380.1 GCA_016926765.1 Bacteroidales bacterium
AACTCCCTGAACACCTTCTGGAAGATGACGTGGAATGAAGCGGCCGACTCGGCCATCTGGGAAAACCGCACCGAGGGGATCCCGGGTCATGGGAGCGGCAGCATCAACGACTTCCCGTTTGCCATGGTGATTTATGGCGGCTATTGCTTTACCATGGGGGTTCACCCCGAAAACGAGGATATCGTCTTTATGGGAGGAATGAATGTGTACCGGTCTGACAACGGATTCGCCGACAGCCTCCATTCGACCTACATCGGCGGGTATCCCTACGATATGGACTCCCTCCACCAATTGCACCCCGATCAGCACGGGATCGCTTTCCTGCCTTCCAACCCGCAGGTGATGTTCCTGTCGAACGACGGCGGCATCTATCGCACAGATGACTGTCTGGCCGATAGCGCTCAGATGTTTTGGAACAGGCTCAACAACCAGCTGACCACCACCCAGTTCTATAGCGTGGCCATCGATCACGGACCGGTGCACGACGACTGGATCCTGGGCGGGCTCCAGGACAACAACTGGTATTACACCATCACCAACGATCCCGCTGAATTTTGGTTCAGCATTGACATTTGCTACGATGGATTTGCCACGGCAGTAGCCCGGAACTGGGAGTATTGCGTCATTTCAGCCTACAGCGGAAACATCTGGACCTCCCGGTTCAATGCAGAAATGCATACGATGGATATTTTTCCTCAGCTTCCCGATACCCTGCTGAAATATTACGATCCGGTGATGGGGAGCAACAGCCTCTTTCCCTTCTATCAGAACATGGCTCTGGATCCGGAAACCAACGAGGTTTTCTATTTGCCGACCGTCACCAGCATCTGGCGAAAAGAGAACCTGAAGGCAGCCGCTTACGATACCAGTCTGCGAAATGCCGGATGGTCGCATCTGAGCCACGTGGATGTGGGCAGCGCCTCCGAACTCAGTTCCCTGGCCGTTTCAGTCTACCCGCCCAACCGGCTCTATTACGGAAGCAGTCTGGGAAAGGTCTATCGGCTCGACAACGCCCACACCGGGGATCCCGTTCCGGTCGACATTACCGCTCCCGCCTTTCCGGAACACGCTTTTGTGAGCTACATCGATGTGGATCCCGACAACGCCGACCACGTGTTGGTGACCTTTTCCAACTACGGGGTAATCAGCCTGTTCCAGACTACCGACGGAGGTGCAACCTGGACTGCCGTTGCCGGTAATCTCGAGGAACACCCCGACGGATCCGGGGCCGGACCCTCCATCCGGTGCGCCAAAAAGCTGGTCCATCAAGGGAAAACAATTTTTCTGGCCGGTTCATCCTGCGGGCTTTTTTCCACCCGTAAAATGAACGGCGATTCCACGGTCTGGGTAAAGGAAGGAACCACATCCATCGGGAATGTGATCGTGGATGACATCGATGTCAGGCAGAACGACGGATTCATGGCCATTGCCACACACGGGAACGGGGTATACAGTGGATATTTTAATCCTTCGGCAGGCATCAGGGAAGAGGTACAATCCCCGGAATTCAGCATTGGAAGTCCTTATCCCAATCCGGCTCGAAACAAGATTCATGTAACAGTCAGGGCCAGGCAACCCCTTCGGCTTACCGCCAGGTTGATCCAGGTACGCGGAGAGACAGCGGCTACTTTCGGCGAATCGTGGCTGGGCAGAGGTGAACAAACCCTCTCTTTCCCTGTTACAGGTCTGACTACCGGAAGTTATCTCCTGGTAGTTTCTGATGGTTCGGCTGAGATAAGTAAAAAAGTGATTGTAGTGCGCTAAACGAAGGTAGGTAAAACGGATTGAAAATGGAACACGACAGGTCTCAGGCTATCCGCACCCTGACCAGGCAGGCCGGGAAGATCATGAAAGGAGAATACCAGCAGGCGGAGCGAATATCCGAACTGATTGACGCTCACAAGGAGGATGAAGAGATGGCAAGCCTTGCCGAGGCTTTTGGGATGATGGCGGTCAAGGTAGAGTCCCGGGAATTCGCCTGGAAGCAAACGGTGGAAGCCCTGGAGAAAAAGAAGGAGGAGTTGCAGGAGTCTCTGAAGATCCGGGGATTGTCGTCTCGGATGGTTTTGTGGTTCGTTTTCGGTATGAGCCTGTATGTGTTTCTGACGGTTTTTGCTTTACAGACCGAAGAATCTGACCCGGTAAGGGTTGTACTGCTGCGTTGGTTCAGCTCCCTGTTTGTGGTCAGCCAGATCATCATGATGGTGGCATTGATCCTCCGGAGCGGGTATCCGTTGTCGGACTATGGACTGACCCTGAAGCAGGCCGGAAGGTCTCTGTACGAAAATCTGCTGGCCTCTGCCGTAGTCATCCTGCTACTGGTTTTATTGAAGGTCTGGCTGAAACAGAGGGGATGGGCTTTTCATAACCGCCCCTTCATTGAGGAGAAGGAGTTTCAAACCTTTTTTCTCTATTTCTATGTCGTGAATGCCCCGGTTCAGGAGTTTCTGGCCCGGGGGGTGTTGCAGAGTTCCATCGGGAGGATCCTCATGGGAAAACGGCGGATGTTCTGGGCCGTGGTCTCCACCTCCCTGATCTTCGGGATGCTGCATACCGTTTACTCGCTCCCGGTTGCCCTGATCACGCTGCTGGCCAGCTTGTTGTGGGGATGGCTCTACGTCAGGCATCCGACCATCATCGGCGTTTCGGTGTGCCATCTGCTCGTCGGACTCGCAGCAATTTTACTGGGATACTGGGATTGGCTTGTGATGTAGAAGTTGCTGAAAGAGTCAGATATTCCGTAAAATATGTTCAACACTACGATCAAAATCATCATAAATGTTTGTCAGACATTGAAGCTCCTGACGATAAATTTTTCTTTTTTCGTTGAGTTTTATCTTAAAGATTTCCCGGTCAAAAACCTGACCATAGGTATTGAGTTTTTTATTGACCAGATCAAAATTCACAGGAACCTTGTTCAACAACAATTCGTTCAGGTCAAACACATCACGCGCTTGAAAACGCGTGATGACTGCACGGATTAAACCAGATAGAAAAGCTCATTCCAAACCGGATTTCATCATCACCGGTTATCTTTTCTTCGAAAAAATCCTCGATGAATGAGATGATTTTAGCAAACTGAAGATCAACGAAATTGAAATCAAGGCCTTCTGAAAATCGTTTTATCCCATAGCATTTTTGTAAACAGGTACCTCCCTTGAAATAAATCGTGTTGAACGCCTTATATACTTCAGATAAAACCAATGTTGAGTCCACTCCGAAAAGTAATTAATTGTAGGTTTTGATTTGTTTCATTTAAAATGACTTAACCGGGAAATTCGCTAAGAATATGGATATCGGTTATCGCCTCAATGGAATAGGATGAGGGCATCCGGGTACAAAACGAGGAGTAAGCATTGAAAAACATCATGGGAAAATTAAACCTCAGGGTATACTCTTTATTGCCACTGGTAAAAAAGAGACGAGCGATGCCGAAAATCAGGAAATTCAAGTAGGTTTCTACTTGTCCCCTCTTCAGGAGTAAATTCCCTTTGGGAATCTCTAAGGATTCCATCCCTACCCAAAATGCTTCCCAATCTCCATCTGAGAACGGGGCCAGTTGTTCAACGATCCTGCGGATCAT
>JAFGNY010000381.1 GCA_016926765.1 Bacteroidales bacterium
GTCGACCTGATCAGGTAAAATGGCTTCCCCGGGCAAAAAAGAACCGCTTCCGATCACTTTTACAGACACGGGATTCCGGATGCCGGATGAAGGATTCCGGATGCCCGATCCCGGATCTTCGATCTTCGATGCTTGTTTTTCTGTTCTTTTCACTTTCTTATTCTATCCTCTTCCTTCTTCCTTCCTTCCCTCCCTCTTTCTTCCAACATATCTGTCGATATAAACCTTCCTCATCTCTTTTTTATATATTTCCGGCAACTTACCTGCAAACTCTGTTGTTCGTTCCATCATCTCCTTTTTTGGCCAGATTGCATCTATGATCCCAAGTTCAAGTGCTTTTGATGCATCGAATGTACGGCCTGTAAGAATGTATTCAAGAGCACGGGCCTTCCCCGAAAGGGCAGCGAAACGAGGTATACCTCCGATCCCTGGAATCAGGTTGAAGGTGGTTTCAGGCAGACCTAAAACTGCTTCTTCGCTGCAAAAACGATAATGACAAAACAAAGCCATCTCCAGGGCAGACCCCAGGCACACTCCTGTAATGACACTAATTACCGGAAATGGCAGGGTTTCAAGAAAACTCAGCGTGTTATAATTGGACTGCAGAAATATTGTGGCATCCTGATGTCCGGAAATTTCATGAAGAAGTTCATCAAGATCAACACCGGAAGAGAAATGACGTCCTTCTGATGAAATGATGATAGCTTTCAGATCCGGTAGTTGAAGAATGAGTTCTTTCACCAAACCCATCTCCCTGAAAAACTCCACCGACATCTTGTTGGAAGGGGAATTCGTCAACACGAGATGTCCGATCCGGTCAATCACATTCCACTTGATGGTATTTACTAATGGATTTGACACGTTGTGTTTCTCATTTACTTTCAGATAAACGCCTGGCATATTCTTCTTTAGCTAATTCGCAGAAGATCTTTGTCTCTTCACAGGCAGCTTGCCCGGCCGGCATAGTGGAGGCGTTTCTGAGGGTTTCAACAACGGCCCGGATGATCCGCGGACTCCCATTTTTCACCATCCGGTGTAACAGGTTAAAAGCAGAAGAAAAGAGTTCTTTCCGGGGAACGATCATGTCTACAAGGTGGATATTAACTGCTTCTTCTGCAGTGAGAATCTCCCCTGTAAGAATCATCTGCAGTGCGTTCGGTATCCCGACAGTAGCAGGAATCCTGATGGTTCCCCCCATGCCGGGAATGAGGCCATGACTGGTTTCAGGCGCTGCAAAAAGGGCATTTTCTGCAGCAACCCGTATATCGCATGCCAGTGCGATTTCGAGCCCTCCGCCAAAACAAACGCCATGAATGGCCGCTACGAGAGGCAGGTTGGTTTGATGGAGGTGGTTAATGATCCCGTGTCCTGCAGCAAGTTTCTCATCGAGATTGTCATCTTCAGAGACCAGGGTAAAGAGTTGACGGAGGTCACCTCCAGCTGAAAAATGTTTTCCTTTTCCACGGATCAGGATTCCCTTGAGCGCAGAATCTCCGGTCCACTGCCTTAACTGAGCCAGCGGGACGAATTCCGGTTCAAACAGGTAATTCTCAGGTGGGTTGCTGATCGTCAGTATCCCGATCCCGTCGTTGATTTCCCATTCAACACGATCACTCATTGTCCGTCAGGCTTAAGTGGTAAAAAGATGGATTTAAACTCTTTCGGAATATCCACGGGTCTACGGTTTTCTCCAAGAAAAATCGTTTTAGTCTCAGCCCTGGCCAGTGCCATACCCGATTGCCTGTTCATCAGTTTCTGCTTAAAGATCAGGTAGGGATCTTCACGCACCCCACGGGTAAGGATCTCCATTTCATCATAGAGTTTGGCTTCACGCATATATCGAATATGGACATCAGTAACTACCAGGATGAGATGATTTTCCTGGATCAGGTGATTCAGATTCAGATCACGGAACATCTTCCATCTGCCATGTTCGAAATAGTTCAGGTAGACCGAGTTATTGACATGTCCATACGAATCAAGTTCGTATCCCCGAACAGTCGTCAGGGTGCTATGTTGAACAGGTAACTGGCTCATGCTAAAAGCGATTTGCATTTAAAAAAAACCACTTCGTTATCTGATATAGAAGCTGTCACCCGGATGATTCCGGGCTCATTCTCTTTTAGGGTACAATCAACAGTAAGAACAGAGTGCTCATTGGGATTGATCATCGAGAGAAATTTGATATGATCCCCCTCCAGGAGCTTCATTTTTTTTTGAGTAATTTCAGAAACGATCTCTGTGATCATCCGAACCTGGCAAACACCCGGAACTACCGGGTTGCCCGGGAAATGGCCACTGTAGATGGGATGTGCAGCATCCAGGGTAATGGTAACATTGTATGATGAAACGGAAGGTTCCTGAATTTCATCATCCTGTTTTTCAGTAATCTGCTTTATATGAAAAAATGAACCCTGTAACATATCAGATTTTCGTGAATGTCAAAGGCAAAGGTAAAGAAAAAGGAAGATCATTGAAGCATGTGAACATGCATTTGAGGGAAAGTCAAGTCAGGCTATTCAGAAATACATTTTGATGCCTGTCAGTACACTGTCTACTGCGACAGACGCCAGAATCAGGCCGCTGATCCGGCTGAGGATACTGGCGCCGGTATCGCCGATAACCTTTTGTATTCGTGTCGCAAAAAGCAGCAGTAACAGGGTTACTCCAAGAACCACCAGCATAGTGCCGGCTGTAATCGCCTGGTCCATCATGTCAAACCGATGGTTGTCCGTCAGCAAGACTGCTG
This sequence comes from Bacteroidales bacterium, assembly GCA_016926765.1. GTDB lineage: Bacteria > Bacteroidota > Bacteroidia > Bacteroidales > FEN-979 > QYOJ01. The sequence goes on from JAFGNY010000381.1 coordinate 2,750, forward strand.
CCATCATTGCACCGGGAGAGGCGATGGAAGGAACCGAGATTGGAAAAACAGCTACATCATCCTCACTCTTTTTTGTGTTCAGTTTAGACATCTCATGTTCCGGTTTGCTCTCCCCAAAGATCATCGTCAGACCAAATATAAAAAGCACCAGGCCGCCGGCTATCTGAAATGCTGAAAGAGGAATCGACATTGCCTCAAGAAAGATCTGCCCCGAAACAATAAAACCGAGCAGAATCAAGGTCGAGATGAGAATGGCTTTCCATGCCACCTTGATTCTCATCGAAGCGTTGAATCCGACAGTATATGCAAGGAATACAGGGATTGTCCCAACAGGATCAATCACTGCAAAAAAGTAAATGAAGTCTTTAGCAATAGATTCCCACATGATGGATTAGTTGAATGAGATCAAAGATAGAGAGATTTCCAGTTTTATGATTGGGTTGACCAGTTTGATCCGGGAGGGGAATCCGTTTTGATACCCGGCATATGTAATCCGGGCAAGATCGGTGAAGGAGGATTTACCCCGAACTTCCATCAGGATAGTTTCGGTGGGATCATAAACATTCCATCGTATAATAGTACCTTGCCTGCTTTTGCAAGCCAGAAAGTTGGTGCTATCCTGCACAAACCAATCGTCTGGAACCTGATCTTCTCCTGATTCAAGTAATAACCTGAAATCAGTCTTCAGGATTTTCCAGAGCATCTTTTTATCCAACGGTGCAAAACAGTAATTAACCTGGAAATGATGGTTATCGGTCTCCACATCAAAATAGGTCATTCCAAATTCATTACTAAAAACCATCCGGCATCCGCTGTCCGGCATCTTTTTTACAAACACCAGTCCGGTCAGGTGATGATCCCGGATATCCATGGTTGCTTTGAAAAGTGCTTTTTCAAACGCAGGGGAAACCAAGGGAGAGGGCAGTAGGCTGCTGGTATCCAGGGGAAAGGATGGAGCAGAGATCCCGGTTGAAGCAGGTGACAGGTGAGGAGGTTTGAGCGACTGGCATCCTGTGAGGAGGACAATTCCAAGGAGACTACCGAAGAATAAATACTTCATCAGGGATAGGCTGATTTAACTGTTTTTTAATAAATGTAATACGGGTAAAATCACCGGTGGATTCAAACATTTCCAACTGATCAACGGTATGATCCGTTTTGTCAAAAAAAAGGACAATCTTCTCCAGGTTCTCTTTCAATGTGGCTGAAAGGGGTGTGAGTGATACAATATAGTAATCTTTGTTTTGCGAATAGAGAGCGATAAAGGAATCATCGTCAAGTAGTGTCCCGTTCACACTCCCGATGATGATTCTGTTTACTTCCGAAAATACTTTGTTTGACTGCGTATTAAAGGATTTTACCACTCCCTCGTCATTAACAGAGATCAGATCTCCGCGAAGAGTTATGACGTAGGAGAACGGATGCAGGTACTCCCAGCGGAGTGAACGCTCTTTTTTAAAATAGAACTTTCCGCTGGTGATTATTTTATCATTCAGGATGCTCATCTCTTTTTCCTGGATAAAATCACTGGAAATGGTGGATGTTGTTTTTGCTGTCTGCAAAACATTTTGCTTGATCCGCTGAATGGCGATAGCATCCAAAGGTTTGTTTTGGGCTCCTGCAACATGAAAGATCATTAAGGAGAGGATGAGAAGTAGTTTATGCATAGGCTTCAATCGAAATAAGTTGAGTTAGTGGGACAATGGCATACCCTTTCCGTTTCAATCCTTCAATCAGCTCTTCCAGAATTTGAGGGGAGGAGGAGAGATGGTCATGAAGCAAAATAACTGAACCCGGAGAAACCTTTCTGAGAATCCTGCTGATGGTTTTTTGGGGGTCCTGATGCATGGTGTCATACGACCTCACATTCCAGCCGATCACATGGTAGGCAAGTCGGGTGACAGCTTTCGAGAGAGCCGGATTAATCACGCCAAAAGGAGGCCGGAAAAGGAGCGGGGATTTCCCGATGATTTCAGATAAGGCACTGGCAGTTCTTGAGAGTTCCTGCTGCATCTTTTTTGCCGGGAAAAAATCGAACCAAACGGAGTGGCTCCACGAATGGTTTCCGATCAGATGACCGGCAGTTTCGATTTCAGCGACCAGTGACTCATTGCCTGCCAACTTTTCACCGATCACAAAAAAGGTAGCGGAGAGATTCTCCTGTTTTAAGATGGTCAGAATGGCCGGAGTGTATATAGGATCGGGGGAATCGTCAAAAGTGAGTGCACA
>JAFGNY010000382.1 GCA_016926765.1 Bacteroidales bacterium
AAAACTTCAGAAGAATAGAGGACCATACAAACGACATCCCCCAAAACAGCATGGCTGCAAGAGCATAGAAGTAAACAGGTGTCGCAGATTTTTTCAAGGTGCGAAATTACATTTTTTAAATACTTTTATAGAAAGTTGTAACAATGAAAAAAGAGACAAGTCATTCTACAAAAATTTTTCCAATTGGAATCTAAACTGAAATATATACACCAGGATTTGATCGAAGGCTGTAAACAGCATGACAGAAGTTCCCAGTTTAAGATTTACAAGCTTTACTACAAGGCAATGTTCAATACAAGCCTGAGGATATTAAATGACTCAGCGGAGGCAGAAGACAACATGCAGGAGTCGTTTCTGGATGCATTTCGCAAGATTGACCATTATTCAGGTGAAGGGACATTTGGCTCCTGGTTAAAACGGATTGTGGTTAACAATGCACTGGACATTCTTCGAAAAAAGCGTGAACAGATTTCAATCGAGGATGCAGGTCTCGATTTTCCTGATGAGGGGGATCAGGAATCAGAGGAAGAGATCCAGTTGCAGGTACAGGAAATCAAGAAAGCCATAAACCAACTGCCGGAAGAGTATCGGATCATTCTCTCGTTGTATCTTCTCGAAGGGTATGATCATGAGGAAATCAGCGAGATATTAAAGATCTCCTACAATAACAGCCGAACCCGTTATTCAAGGGCCCGGCAGAAGTTATTACAGATCATCAGTCACAACAAATTGACCAAAGAAATAAACTATAATTAGCTATGAGCGATTTAGAGAAATTTATCAGGGATCATGCAGAGATGTTTGACGACCAGGAACCTTCGGCGAACCATCTGGAGCGATTTGAACAACGGCTCAACAAGCTTCATGCAACAAGTGCGAAATCGACACTGACTCTTGTCTGGATGAAGATTGCCGCCGGGATTGTTATCCTGTTGACTGCAGGACTGGCTATTTTTGATCTGGCTACCCACGATTTCTCCGTACAGACAAACCTGCAACAAGCTGCTCTTAGCCTTCCGGATGAACTGGTTAAGGTTCTCGACATTTATGAACGCAGATCGGATCAGCAACTGACTGAGTTAAACCGGTTAGCCCAGAATTGTCCAAACGGAACAAACCTGGTTCAATCAACGAAGGATGAAGTAGCTCAGCTGGATCAAAATATGAATGAGTTGGTGTCCGCTTTGAAGGAGAACCCATCTGATTCGCGTGTCCAGAATGCACTGATTAAAAACTGCAAAGCCAAAGAGTCGCTTCTTAGTGACAGGATTTTACAAGAAAAAATGAGAAAATGCAACTAATTTCCAACCAATGAAAAAGCTGAAATATTTTCTGTTCCTTTCGATTTTTCTGACTTCCAATGCATTCGTAGCAAATGCATTACAAAAGGATGGTATTAAAAAGGTAATCAAAAAAGAGTTTTCCGTTCAACCAGATGCAAAACTGAAACTGACAAATAGTTTCGGGGATATCACCTGTTCTCTTTGGGAAAGGAACGAGATCTCTGTGGAAGTCACCATATCGGCTGACACCAAGTCGGAAGAAGCTGCCACAAAGATTTTTTCCAAGATCGAAATCTCTTTCAACGGAACAGAATCAGCGGTTGATGTAATGACAAAACTGGCAAGAAACCTACGTTCCAATGACCATTTCAGTATTGATTACAACGTGAAGATGCCTGCATCTGTCTGCCTGGACCTGACGAATAAATTCGGGGATGTCATGATCGCAGAGCTATTTTCGAAAAGTGCTATCAGAGTTGAATATGGAAAAGCATCACTGGGGAAACTTAATTTTGGCGATAACCTGATAGAGATTTCGTTTGGCAGTGCTTCGATCAATTCCATCAAAGGATCTGTGGTTATACTTCAATTTTCAAAGCTTCGACTGGACTATGCCGGCAGTTTGAGAGTTAAATCTCAGTATTCGGATATCGAAGCCGGAGAGGTGATTGTTTTGGAAGGTAAGTTCGAAGGCGGTGAAATCAAACTGGACCATACCTCTGTGCTTTCACTGGATGTTAAATTCTCGAGTTTTACCATTGGATCGGTCAAACAGAAGATAGACCTCGATAACCAGTTCGGTAGTTTCGATGTGGGTTTGGTTTCCCCTGATTTCAAATCACTTGTGATAGAGAATCAGCATGGAAGTGTAGATGTTTGCCTTCCGAAAGAATTAGGCTATACCCTCGATGCCGAATCACATTTTGGATCTATTAAATTCCCCCAAAAACGGGCTTCACTCTCGGTATCAACTATCTCATCACAAACTGAAATCTATAAGGGAACCATTGGCGCTCCCTCAACGGCAACCGTAAAAATAAGAAATGAATTTGGTAGTATTAAGTTGAATCCCTAACACGTTAAATCATGAAAACAATGAATCTATTCAGAACATTCCTAGTCCTCTTCATTCTTTCCGGTATGTCGGCTGGCATGGCCCTGCCAATGTCCACTGCGGATAAACATGAGCAGGTAATCAAGGAAACACGAACTGTAGGCTCGTTCACCGGAATCAAGGTAGGAGGCGCCTTTAACGTATTCATCAAACAAACAGGCAAATCAAGTGTGGAGGTGGAAGCTGATGCGGAAGTGATTTCCTATATCACCACCGAGGTGGATGGCAGTACCCTGATCATTGGCATGAAGAAACCCCCTGTAAAATCCTGGGAAAACGTTCATACACTGAATGTCTATATCACTGTTGGAGAGCTCAACACGCTGTCGCTCAGCGGAGCGGTTGAAATTTCGACGCAATCACCTTTAAAAGGTGAAATTTTGGAGATGGATGTCAGTGGGGCAGTAGAAGCGGATCTGAATTTTCAATACAGGAAAATCACGATGGAACTCAGCGGGGCAAGTGAGCTGAAGCTGGCTGGTCAGGTTGAAGTAGTTACCATTGAGGCTTCCGGAGCATCGGAGTTAGATGCATTCGGGATGGATGTGAAAGTTCTTTCCATTTATGCCAGTGGTGCAACGGATGCTGAAGTCAACGCTTCCGGTACGTTGAAGATCTCCGCTTCCGGCGCCTGTGATGTCCGTTACAAAGGTGGTGCGAATGTCAATGCTCATACTTCCGGAGCCAGCAGCGTAAAGAAAGCGGACTAATTTCTACTCTTCTCCAATCAGTTGCAGGAAATCTGCTTCTGAAATGAGCGGAATCGCAAGCGATTCCGCTTTTTTCTTTTTTTCTGGTCCCATGTTGTCCCCGGCCAGAACAAAAGAGGTCCTTGATGAGATGGATCCGGTATTTCTTCCCCCGTGTGCTTCCACTATCTTTTTCAGTTCATCGCGTGAATAGCGTTGAAAGAGACCGCTTATGACAACCGATTTTCCTTCCAGTTCGTTTCCTTTGAGAAGGATCTCATTCGGATGAAGGGCGAAATTAAGTCCGGCTCTTTTCAGGCGGTTGATGAGATCCAGTTGATCTGGTTGCCTGAAGAAACTAAATACACTTTCGGCGATTTTATCCCCGATCTCGTCTGCCTCCGTTAATTCGTCCCTATTTGCTGCCATGAGTGCATTAATAGATTGAAAGTGCAGAGCCAGCTTCCGTGCCACTGTTTCTCCAACGAACCGGATACCCAGAGCAAATAAGACACGATCAAAGCTGACTGATCGGGAGCGGTTTATTCCATTGAGGATATTTGCTGCACTTTTCTCCTTCAGACTCATTTTTCTCTCTTTTCCTGAAACCGGATCCCGGTAAACTTTTTCCAGTCCCAGTAAATCGTCCTTCCTCAGATCGTAAAGATCTGCCGCATTAAGGACCAACCCATTGTCGAATAACAGTTCGATCTTTCCTTCTCCCAGGGAATCGATGTCCATTGCTTTCCTGCTGATAAAATGCTCAAGCCTCCCTTTGATCTGAGGCGGGCATCCAGAACTGTTTGGGCAATACCAGGCTGCTTCTCCTTCGCTACGGATCAACTGGGTACCACACACC
>JAFGNY010000383.1 GCA_016926765.1 Bacteroidales bacterium
GGAAATTCTTTTTTCCATTTCAGGGTGTCTTTTCAGGTACCCGGTCAGTTTTTCGGCCACGATCTCACCCTGTTCCAGAATTTGAACCCAATCGGGGACAAATTTTTTTATCTGATTGATCAGTAGAGGATAATGGGTACATCCCAGGATGATGGTGTCCAGGTCTTTATCCTTTGCCAGCAGGTTTTGTATATTCTTTCTCACGAAAAACTCAGCACCTTTGGAGTCGATCTCATTGTTTTCGACCAGTGGCACCCAAAGGGGACATGCCTCCTGGACGGTTGACACCACTTTCCCGTCAGACCATTTTTCCAGTTCAATGGGATAAGATCCGGAAAGTACGGTGCCGGGGGTACCGAGTACACCCACATGGCCGTTCCGTGTCATTTCGGCCACTTTCTCAACGCTGGGCCTGATCACGCCAAGCACCCTTTTGTCGGGTGCAATATGAGGCAGATCAAGCTGCTGGATATTTCTCAGGGCCTTGGCTGAAGCCGTATTACAGGCAATGATCACCAAAGGGCACCCCTGGTCAAAAAGGTATCTGACAGCCTGCAACGTATATTCATAAACGATCCTGAAAGATCTGGTCCCGTAAGGAGTCCGTGCGTTATCTCCCAAATAGAGAAAATCACAGGCAGGGATGGCCTTTATCAACTCCTTCAGGACTGTAAGTCCGCCATATCCCGAATCAAATACCCCGATTGGTGAAGCCTGCATAAGCATCCGATTATAGATCAGCGGGCAAGTGCCAGTTGGTAAGACTCATCGTAAAAACGGCCAAGATTGGACCAGTCGAAGTGGAGTGAAGCCTCCTCGCAGCGGTACCTGAGGGCAATCCTTTCCCTTCGGTTCATTTGTACGAACCGCATCATGATATGGGCCATTTCGTCGGCCGCCTGATTAAAATCTTTTCTTTTCCGGTCGATGATATACATACCCTGTTTCTCGTGATCCAGGATATTTCGCGACACATAGTCGCCAAATCCGGCCAGATTGCTGGTAACGGAAGGCACGCCGCTTGCAAGGCATTCAAGCGGGGTATATCCCCAGGGTTCATACTTGCTGGGGAAGATCCCCAGATGGCATCCGCGGACAAACTGGGTGTAATCCATTTTGAAGAGCGGATTGGAGGTAGAGATAAAATCGGGATGGTAAACGACTTTCACTCTGTCGTGCCGTTTATTGATCAGATCTGCCGAACGCAGGAAGTTCAGTATTTCGTCCTTTGCATCGTCAATCAGGGTATGGGTTACAATTTTGGGCAGCTGTTTGGTTTTCCAGCTCTGCACATTCCTTCTGAGTTTCAGGCGGAGATAGTCATCGACCATATCGCTCATCTGAGGGAATGTGTATCCTCCGTTGTCGGAGGTGATCCTGGTATACAGCCTGCGTCCCACCTGCTCCTTAATCTCTTCACAAACCCGGCGGATATCATCGATCAGTGCTTTTGAATGGAGCACATCAGGATTAAATGTATAATAGGGCCGGCGGGTGATAAAAAAGGCCACCACTGTCATTTTTGAATTCTCCTGCTGCATCCTCCAGTTCAGCCGGGCCAGGGCTTCCAGGGTCAGATCATATCCCTTGTTCTGGTATTCGTAGCGACCGGAAGTAAAGAAATAGAGGGTATTGGAAAGGTCAAAGGCGTAACTTTGGAAGAAATGTCCCATGACAAAATCGTGGATCTTTTCCTTAAACTCCAGGTGCTGGTTTTGAACCTGGTGCATTACTTCGAACCGCTGAATGTTAAGGCCGTTGGGAAGGATCTTATCCGGCGTTCTCCCGAGAAGGTGAGTACATTCGCGGCCGGTAAGTTCACTTACCGTGGTGAACACATGGGCGCCATGGGCCGAGGCTCGTTCAATTTCGACGATTGACCGGACATTGAAGTTGGTCGCTTCCCTCTCCCAGTTATAGAAAGGCAGATGCTCATAAAACATGCTGTCATTCATGGCCAGGTAACGTCCCAGGAGGGTCGCATGCGTAGTAAACACAATTTTAATGTTCAGATTATCCTTACGGAGTCCCGGGATAGGCAGGCCTGCCATCCATTCGTGGAAATGGGCAATCACATGACGGGTGCAGAAGCCTGAAGAGCAAAGGTAGTGCATGAACTCTTTCACCTGAAAACCGAAGGCAGCCACCTTGTCGAGCAGATCATCCTGTCCCGGCAGGGATATGTGATAATCCTGCCAAACAAAGTGTTTGATCTCGCCCAGCTTGTCAAAAACGGAAAAAGGATTGAAAAGGACGACACTGGGACGGCCCGAAACGATCCACTGTCCGTAATGGACATCAAAGCCCCGTTCCTGCATTTTCAGGACTGCCTTGCCCACCGGGGAGGAATAGTCGGTTGCAGGATCAAAGTGTGCCGCAGCCTGGTCCTCAAAATAGGGCCCGATAAGAAAGTAGTTCTCCACGCCCCATTTTTCAATCACCGAAGGCACCTTTGAACGGATCACGGTATAAATTCCACCCACCTGGTTGCAAACTTCCCATGCTATTTCAAAAAGTATAGCATTCTCGGGAGTTTTTCTTTTTTCGGCATCAACAGCTTCTTTCCGGTTGTTCATACGATCCAGTTTGATTCAACATTCAATGCCCATAAATATAAACGGAATTACGGTTTGATCCACAAAAATGGTTTAAAAGCATAA